>JADZBJ010000257.1 GCA_020852155.1 Saprospiraceae bacterium
CAATTCGATAATAAAATCGCAGAAAAACTCCGCATAACCTGGGGCGTTCGCATGGAAAATTTCAGCCAGCGCCTTCAATCCATTGACTACACCAACGCGCCTGTGGATGTGAATAAAACGGTGTTGAATATGCTGCCGTCGCTTAACCTGACGTACGCATTGAATGAAAAAAATCAACTGCGTTTCTCTGCATCGCAGACCGTTACTCGTCCTGAATTTCGTGAAATTGCGCCTTTCTCGTTTTACGATTTCAACCTGAACGCTGCCATTCTGGGTAACCCAAAACTGGAGCCAGGCAAAATTGCAAACATTGATTTGCGCTACGAACTTTATCCGGGTTCAAACCAGTTGTTTAGCGTCAGCGCATTTGCCAAGAAATTCGACAATCCGATTGAGTTTGCGTTTTTCTCCCAGGGCGCGGGCACACGTACGTTTACGTTCCAGAACCTTCCTTCGGCTACGACCTATGGTGTCGAAACCGAAATTCGCAAAAACCTGGGCTTCATCATTCCGAATGGCGAAAACTGGGTGGTGTTCTCCAACCTGGCAATACTGCACAGCAAACTTGATTTCAAAGGCATCGGCTACTACGACGCCAAACGTCCGCTGCAAGGCCAATCACCCTATGTGTTTAATGCCGGTTTGACCTATCAGGCTCCATTCGGGTTGAGCAGCACCGTTGTGTTCAACATGATCGGCGACCGCATCAGTCAGGTTGGTACTGCTGACCCAAACACCGGCGAAGGCTATGCCGATATTTACGAGCGCCGTCGTCAGTTGCTGGATCTGTCCGTTAGTCAGCGCATTGCGCGTCGTGGCGAAGTGAAACTGACGTTCAGCGATCTACTTCGTCCGGATTTTATCTTCTATCAGGACAACAACCGCAACCACAAGTACGACGAAGCCAACGATAATATCATGCAGCGCGTGCATGTCGGCACAACAGCCAACCTGAGTTTCAGTTGGAAGTTTTGAAAAGTTGAAGGTTGAAAAAAGTTGAAATTGTTGAAGGTTGAAGTTGTTGGAAGTTTTGAAAAGTTGAAGGTTGAAAAGTTGTTGAAAGTTGGGCGTTATCAGTGCTTTTTAGGACGACCATTTTCATGATGAAATCGTTGTGAAAATTCATCATGTCATCACACTGACTTAGCAGTTTTAGATAATAATTTTTTGGATACAGATTTTATGACAGAGGTAAAACCCTCTGACTGACTGCCCACACGACGCAAGTTATGTGGGCAATTCGGTGTGAATGTGGGTGTGGGGAGTGTTTTAAATCCGCGAAATCCGCGTTAGGAAAATCCGCGTAATCCGCGTTTAAAAATCCGCGAAATCCGTGTTCAAAAATCCGCGTAATCCGCGTTCAAATCTGCGGGAAATAGTAATCACCCAAATAACCAAATCCCCAAATAACCAACTAACCAAATCCACAAATCCCCCCCCCAACTTAACCCTGGCTTAATAAACACTTCAAAGACGCTTAATGCCGAATTTTTCATCCAGACACCAATGGATTTGACCATTGCAGCAGATTTATAATCAACCCAAAGTGGTTTTGACGACTCGCGTCTGTAAATCTTTGAAAATCAGGTAAATCAATCCTGGGAATCTTCAAAATCACTTAAAACAGGGTTTAACAAGGTCATTTCTATGAAAAAAAATGCTATTCTCTTTTGGTCATTGTTTTGCTCAATGACATCACTTTTGGCACAAACAGTCATCCCGGTTTCGGGTGAAATCACTTCCAATACAACCTGGACCAAAAACAACACTTACCTGCTGACAGGTTTCGTGTACGTTGAAGACGGCGCCACTCTGACGATTCAGGCAGGTACAGTCGTTAAAGGCGACAAAGCCACCAAAGGCGCACTGATTGTTACACGTACTGGCAAAATCAATGCACAGGGTACTGCCGATGAACCCATCGTATTCACATCAAACGAAACAGAACCTGATTATGGCGACTGGGGCGGTGTGATCATTCTGGGTAACGCGCCAACCAACGCATCATCGGGCGGTAACGCCGGCGTTGGCGTTATCGAAGGCGGCGTGGATACACCTGAAGGCGACGGTCTGTATGGCGGTACCAATGCGGCCGATAATTCAGGCGTATTCAGCTATGTTCGCATTGAATATCCAGGTATCGCCTTCCAGCCTAATAACGAAATCAATGGCTTGACGATGGGCGGCGTCGGTAACGGCACCAAGATTGACCACGTACAAGTATCATACAGCGGCGACGATGCTTTTGAATGGTTTGGCGGTACTGTCAACTGCAAAAACCTGATCGCTTACCGTACTGTTGATGATGATTTTGATGCCGATTTCGGTTTTTCGGGTAATATCCAGTTTGCTTTCTCGGTACGCGACCCGGAAGTAGCGGACGTAAGCGGCTCGAATGGTTTTGAGGTGGACAACGACGGATCAGGCTCAACCACCACGCCCAAAACTCGCCCTACATTCTCGAATGTTACGATTATCGGCCCAAGCGGTGCAACTATTGCCGCTGATTACAAGCGCGCTGCACACCTGCGCCGTAACTGCGAAGTTGGTATCTATAATTCTCTGTTGATTGGTAACTATCCGGTAGGTCTGTTCATTGACGGCGCAGCGACAGTTGCCAATGCCCAAGGCGGATTACTGGAAGTAAAAAACACCCTGGTAGCCGGACCGACAGAACTCTTGAAAACAACAGATGCCGCTTTCAACATTGCTGACTGGTACGGTACTTCTGGCTGGGGCAATGCCACTTCCGCAAATACAGCCGGCGCTATGTTGACCAACCCTTTCAACCTGGATGCGCCGAATGCATTCCCGTTGAGCGGTTCGCCAGCGTTGAGCGGCGCTGCTTTCTCAGCGGCTCGCCTGTCTAACGCCTTTTTTACGCCAACTACTTATATCGGCGCATTTGGCGGCGTTAATACGGACTGGACTTGCCGCTGGGCAAAGTTCCTGACTGTTAGTACGGCTTGCACAACGGATACTGATGAGGCGAATAGCAACATCACGGAGGCGCAGTTACTGCCTACGGTCGTGAGCGACGAAGCAACGCTAAATCTTTCGCTGGCACAATCGGCTGATGTACGCATTGATCTGCTCGGTCTTAATGGCCAATACCTCGGCCAGTTGAGCAGCATCAATGGATTCAGTGGCGAGCAATCAGTTGGTATCCATGTTGCACAATTTGACAACGGACTTTATTTCCTGCGCATTCAGGCCGGCGCTGCTGTCAAAGTGGTGAAGATGATTGTGGCACATTGAATTTAAGCAACATTACGCATACACCTTACGCTTCCGAAACTTTTAAAGTTTCGGAAGCGTATTTGTATTTATGATTAACCGCTAATGACCTCGAAGAGGTCAAAGGTTTATAGAAACCGCAATTCCCTGTGTTACTTCGACCTCGGAGAGGTCGCAGATTTGTATCATTTGCCACACCATTGCAACATGCTGCGACCTCTCCGAGGTCGGAGATGTCTGATAATCAATGATTTGCTATAAACGTTCGACCTCTCCGAGGTCGTTTGAAGGCGGCTAGATAGCCGGCATAAATGGTTTTAATTCCAGGAGTTCCAGTGTTTGATCAAATTCCGCATCAACCGGGGCGCTTATGCCCACCATTTGTTGAGTAAATGGATGCCTGAATTCGAGCCGATGTGCATGGAGAAACATTCGTTTTAGCAAAAACACATCCCGAAAATAGTGGTTTTGCTTGACATCCCCGTGGCGTTGATCGTTGATAATCGGGTAATTCAGGTGGGCAAAATGCTTTCTAATCTGATGCCGCCGACCAGTTTCCAGTTGCGCTTCAATAAGCGAAAAACGCGCTGTTTTATAGCGTAAACCGATGGCAGCCTCTATTTCAGATGATCCTAAACGCGTAAAATGCGTGATGGCCTGTAAGTGCCCTTTTCCAGAGTCAGGATCGGCGAGTGCATAATCAATGGTGCCGTTTTCAGGCGGCCAGCCACGTACGATGGCTATGTATTTTTTTACCACCGATTTATCCATCATTTGCTCGCCCATCTGACTGGCGGCTTCTGCCGATTTTCCGATAATAACCACACCTGAAGTAGCCCTGTCGAGGCGATGTATCGGAAATATGCGTTGATCCAGTTGATCGCGCAGCAATTGAACCACAAAAACGGTGTCTTCACTGATGCGTGTGCGGTGCATCAAAATGCCGGGCGGCTTATTGATGGCGACGAAATGTTCGTCTTCGAATAGAATGGGAAATGTCATATTCATCCTTTCCAAACCAAACGTCCGCTGCCAACGCCTCCATTTTTATATAAAACCCTGACGAAATACACGCCGCTGTTCAGTCCGGGCGTCAGGCGGTTTACGCCTTGTTTCAGCGCGGTCGTAAACAACGTTTTACCTGTGGCGTCTGTCAATTCCAGTTGTCCTTCTGTGTCGTCAAGCGCAATCTCAAAAAAGCCGCTGGCCGGGTTAGGCGATATTTTTAATGCCGTTATCGCTGGCGTCGGATGAACATTGACACTGGCTTTCCAGGCGTTGTACAAACTTTGCAATGAGTCAATAGGCTCCTGACCGGTGGGCAGCGATGGAACGTTCAAGTCCAGGCTCAGGCTGTCGGGATGATCGTTGGTTTTAGCCACGCGAAGAAACGCCGACAAAGACGAAGTGCCGTTGGGTAGGCAACGCGTATCTGCCCCCGGGACATTTGCGCCTTGTAATGCCGCCATTAAACGGTCAGATAAAGTCCCGGTAGCAGTCAGAAAACGCGCCTCGATACTATCCAGAATTTCCGGGCCTAAAAGGATGTTACCCTGAATGGAATAGATGGTTCCCAGGCGATGCCCTTTCCAGTTGTAGCAGTTAGTGCCCGTAAATGCTGCGCTGCGAGGTTGACCCTGCGGACCAAAATCCACGATGCCATATTGGCGTGTTTGCGCGCTGATGGGGCCTTGCACGTCATTTTGTTTGAGCCAGGTGATGATTTCGCTGGGCGACAAGCCTTCAACCATTTTTTGGTGGGCGTTGTTTTGGTTGGTGGCTGTCCAGGAAGCCTGTGTATGAATAGCGCCCTTGCCCGGAATGATGTCGCTAATAATAATAGCGCCGCCGCTTCCGGGGAAGCTGTTATTGTCGAGACAACTCGCCCCGGCACTGCCGATTTCGCCCGTCAGCGTGTCTAATGCTACAATGGAAAATGTATCCTGAGCCTGGATATTTTGACACATCAGCCAGAGTGTCAGTGCCAAAAGTGTAGTTCTGTTCATATAATGAGTGATGATAAGGCTTCCGAGCCTCAAAATTAGTGCAAGTCCGCCAAAGGTTCAGGACACTTGCTGAAAACTGCAAACTGGTTGCAAAATCAAAATTATATATTATTTATTTCAAAAATAATTAATGATATTTTACATGTGGCTAATGTTGGTTATGAAAAATTGGTATGTAACAAATGGATATAGTGATAAATATCAACTTTTGTTGTGATGATACTGACCAACAACTCTATATACTTCGCTACTTTTGCGGCCTGATTTAAACGAATTCTCCTCTTCGTCAAAAATGTCCAATTCAACTCTTGCTGCAATGCCCCTGAATGATGCCGCGACGGATACTTTTCCGATCAACGGCACCGACCATATTGAATTTTATGTTGGCAATGCCAAACAAAGCGCAATTTACTATCAGGCGGCGCTGGGTTTTAAACAAGTTGCCTACTGCGGCCCTGAAACAGGCGTGCGCGACCGCGTCAGTTATGTGCTGCAACAGAGTAAAATCCGAATCGTGCTCACATCGGCGTTGTTGCCCGAACACGAGATCGCACAACACGTACACCAGCATGGCGACGGCGTTAAAGTGCTGGCACTTTGGGTTGACGATGCTGAGTGCGCCTACAACACAGCCATCGAACGCGGCGCTGAGTCTGCATTTCAGCCCCGAAAAATACAGGACGAACACGGCGAAGTAATCGTGGCGGCCATCAAAACCTATGGCGATACCATCCATACGTTTGTGGATAGAAGCCGTTATTCAGGTCCGTTTATGCCGGGCTATATTGAAAAAGAAAGCGCTTACCCGGCCAAGTCAGTGGGACTGAAATACGTGGATCACTGTGTGGGCAATGTCGAGTTGGGCACCATGAACCAATGGGTGAAATTTTATGAAGATGTTATGGGCTTTAAACTGCTCATCACGTTCGACGATAAAGACATCAGTACTGAATATACGGCCCTGATGTCGAAAGTTGTGTCCAGTGGAAACGGCTACATCAAATTCCCGATCAACGAACCCGCTCAGGGCAAGAAAAAAAGCCAGATTGAAGAATACATTGATTTCTATCGCGGCTCAGGCGTGCAACATATCGCCGTTGCGACCGATGATATTCTCTTCACCGTGGGTCAGCTGCGTGCCAATGGCGTTGAGTTTCTGTACGTCCCGGACAACTACTATGAAGATGTCCTCGACAGGGTAGGGCACATCAATGAAGACCTGGCAGCGCTGCGCCAGTTAAACATCCTGATTGACCGCGATGAGGACGGCTATTTGTTGCAGATTTTTACCAAACCCATTCAGGATCGTCCGACAGTGTTTTTTGAAATTATCCAGCGTTGCGGCGCTAAATCCTTCGGAAAAGGGAATTTCAAGGCACTCTTTGAAGCCATCGAACGGGAACAGGAAATTCGCGGAACACTTTAGGATGGCGCTGGCGCGCCGTTTGAAGTTGTTAGAATGCTCGCTGACGCTCGCTGTTTGAGGTTGTTAGAATGGCGCTGGCGCGCCGTTTGAAGTTGTTAGAATGGCGCTGGCGCTCGCTGTTTGAAGTGGTTTGAGGTTGTTAGACGTTGTTTCTGAATGTGTTCTCTGTGTACTCTGCGTTACACTCTGTGCACTCTGTGTTAGAAAAATCTACCGAAATTGTTCAGAATGATTGCGCAAGCGAACATTCAAACCATATCAAATGGCGCGCAAGCGCCAATCAAACCACATCAAACCACATCAAACGGCGCGCAAGCGCCAATCAAACCACATCAAACGGCGCGCAAGCGCCATCAAACCACATCAAACCACATCAAACCACATCAAACGGCGCGCAAGCGCCAATCAAACCATATCTAACCACTTTCTAATAAAAAAATAATGTTTCAACTTAGCGAAGAACATTTAGCGGTACGTGATGCCGCACGCCAGTTTGCTCAAAATGAACTCAAACCAGGCGTCATTGAAAGAGATACCAAAATGGAATATCCAACCGAGCAAGTGCGCAAAATGGCCGAACTCGGGTTTCTGGGTATGATGGTATCGCCGGAATATGGCGGTGGTGGCATGGATACCTTGTCGTACGTGCTGGCCATGGAAGAAATTTCGAAGGTGGACAGTTCGTGCTCCGTGATCATGTCAGTCAATAATTCCCTGGTTTGCTGGGGCATTGAA
>JADZBJ010000258.1 GCA_020852155.1 Saprospiraceae bacterium
CGCTACGCTCCAAATTGCGCCACCTGTGCTTGTATAAAGCTCCGATCGGCATTTCCACACCGCCGACTTCAACATCCGTAGCAGTGTAATCTGTTATTTTGTCCCTGTTGACAATATACGATCGGTGTATGCAATAAGTTGAGAGATGCCAAGTTCGGCCTCCAAATCGCTGATTTTATGTTTTGAAGCGATGCTTTTTCCATTGGTTAGAGGTTGTTTAAATTTCCCTGCTGGATTCAAAAAGATGCCTTTTTGAACCAGTGAGAGTGCATTTTAATCAACCTCTTAGAAATACTCGAACATAATCTTTCGGGCTTTCGATGTATAAAACGTTTTATGTTGGTTTTCAAACAACAATGGCTACCCTTTTTTAAAAAACGCCCTCTACCTTCGGCCTTTCACCCTATGCCCAAGTTTTTACATTCCTTTTTATGAAAAACCTGTATTTACTTTTGTTATCGCTTTGTACAGCCAGCGCTTCGGCGCAAAACCTGCAACCCTTCTTTGCTCCGGCAACCCCTCAGGGTAATATCACCGTACAATTAGTGCCGACAGAGGCTATACAACCGGGACAGAACAGCCTGATTACGTTTGGGCTACCCTTTCCTCGAAATTCCATTCAGGAGTCGGATTTATCCACGGTGCGCGCTATCGGGCCGGGCGGGCAGGAAATTCCTCTGCACGTCGAACAAATGACGCCCTGGCGCCATGCCGGCGACCCTGCGCAGGATGGGAAGAGCGTCCGCGTGGCGCGGCTGCAATTGCACTGGCTGTTTCAGTCTGCCGCCTCGCAAGCCATCACCATTCAATGGGGCGGCCCGGCGAGGACGTTGAATGTTCCCGGACTTGAAAACCCGCGAAACGCCTGGCATTTGGTTACCAACGGGTCATTTGAAGCCACGGATATGGTCAGCGAACCGGATGTTTATGTATTGTTGCCCAAGTCGCTGCTTTCAGCCGGCCTGCTGAAGCCCGCCCCAATGCGCCCATACGATTCCGGCGTAATGGAAACAAGAGAAGACCCCGCCATTAACGACACCATCAGCCATTGGCCCGGACTGACCAAAATGGATCATGCCCAGCACAATTTCCTGTTTACGCTTAACAACGACGATGATCCGGCTGTCACTGCGGCCAATAAAATTCCATACAAAACGGATTTTGAGCCCTGGCTTTATGACAGGTCGGCGGCGATGTTTGTGGCCTATTTCCGAAGCGGCTGGATTTACGAACTTCGGCAAGGCGTCCGAAATGCTCAATTTTACTGGAACCACCTGTATAAACCGGGTATCACACCTAACGTAGCACTTGGTGTTTTTGACCTGAAAATTCCAGACCCAGCCGGATATATCGGAGGCAATGGCGCCATGTACAGTTATGCAGAATGCCTGGCCTATGAAGCCTGGTTAACCGGCGATACGCAATTAACTTCAGCCATTGACTGGGTGGTGGCGGCCCATGAAAACCAAAGCGAATCCTTGCACTGGTCGCCGACATTAGGCGAATGGACTGAAAGACACACAGGATTCAGGTTGCTGGCCAATATCGTTGGTTATGAGTTTACGGGTAATACGATTTATCGCGACTCCATGCTTTCCTATATATCCGCCTATGTAGCCCATCAAAACGGCGCAAGCGGGAACATTCCCGCCAGTTGTATTCCAGGCGGACTATACCACTACGGGTCGCAGCACGGCGACGGCAGTCCCGACGCATTAACCGCTTCATCCTGGATGAGCGTCATCTCTGCCGATGCCATGATTCGCGCTTATGCCTGCACAGAGCGAAGCGACATTGTCAATTTTATTCACCAAATGGGTTATTTCCTGCAATCAGCCGTCAAGTCGGATGACGGGCATCAGTACGATACTTACTGCTGTGCACTTTCGTATCCCGACTATATGATGCGCTGCGATGGCAGCAGTGATGAAAGAGACGGATCAGAAGTGGAACACGCACTCGAAACGGCAACCCTGAGCGCCTGGGCAGCCTATTTTTCGGCGCTCAACAATATGCCTGATACTGCCTTGGCAGGTCTGGCACACCGACTCTATTTCACCTACGAACAAGGGGTTGATTTCTGGACCCGCCCGACAGGCCCTACAGCCGGAAAAGCCGCCTACCGCGTCAATCCGCCGAGAAAATACGCCTGGGAATATCGCCCATCCGGCAGCCTGTCCTGGTTGCTGGAACAACTTACGCCGACCACCGCCGTAACCATATCAGAAAACGTTGGTGTTGCTGTGTTCCCCAACCCCTGCAACGGGCGGTTTCGCGTTCGGCTGGAAGAAAACGCCCCGCCGGATCGTTGGCAATTATTCAACTCAACAGGTCAACAGGTTGCCAACGGACAATGTCCGAAAATCAATGATTGGGAAATAGATGCTACTTTTTTGCCAGATGGCACTTATTTCCTTCAAATTGTTTGCGCTAACGGTCAGATCAGAACGGGTAAAGTCATTGTCAGGTAGTACCGCCGAACCCCGTTGTAACGCCGAACCCCTGTTCGGCGACAACGTACCGCCGAACAGGGGTTCGGCGACACAACAAACCACGCCGGTACTCGTTTGACGAAACAACCGCGCCGAACGGGGTTCGGCGAAACAACACCTTCATTCATAACAGCGCCGAACGGGGTTCGGCGAAACATCCGAACGGGGTTCGGCGAAACAACACCTTCATTCATAACAGCGCCGAACGGGGTTCGGCGAAACATCCGAACGGGGTTCGGCGAAACAACACCTTCATTTAAACAATGCAAAAGTACTTTTACCAAGGCCGCAGTCTTCCGCACTGGCAACCGCCCGGGGAAACATTCTTTATTACGGCCCGCCTGTACGGCTCTATTCCGAAAAAGGTCATCGAAAATCTCAAAGCGGAATACCAATTAGCCCTGTCAGAAATTTCAAAAGCCGACATTCAGCCGGAGGAGGCAGACGATTTACTCCCGGAAGATTTGCGACAGGCTATTCTTAAAATAAGAAACAAAAAAACCTACGACGCATCCAGGCGCTACTTCAGGCGTTTTGATGCGTTTCTGGAAAGCAACCTCAACGAACCCCACTGGCTCCGACAACCCGAGGTGGCCCGGTTTAATTTGGAAAACTTTCATCATTATGCTGAGCGCTACTTCACTTTGTGGGCGGGTACGATCATGTCAAACCATATCCATCTGTTATTAACTTTAAAACCGGACGCACCCATTCTTTGGAAAGTTTTGCAAGACATGAAAAAATATTCCGCCACCCAAAGCAACAAAATACTTCGCAGGAGTGGCCATTTCTGGGAACATGAAAGTTATGACCATCTGGTACGAGAAGGTGAGTTTGACCGGATTTTAGACTATATTCTTAATAACCCAGTAAAAGCGGGGATTGTTAAGACCTGGACGGACTACCCCTGGACATACTGCCATCCAGGTTAGTTTCGCCGAACCCCGTTCGGCGTGTGTGTGGTTAAGTTTCGCCGAACCCCGTTCGGCGTGTGTGTGGTTAAGTTTCGCCGAACCCCGTTCGGCGCACCACGCACGCCGAACGGGGTTCGGCGGTACTAACGTTTCCGGTTCCACCATGCTTTTTGAAGCCAATTTTTTGCTCCAGGCGTTTGCCAGTCGCTCCAGGACCGCCAGGCGGAATGCACATAAATCAACGCCTCTTCCCTGGAATGCATCGTGTAGTTATAAGGATATTCATCCGGCGGAGATTCGGCTAAAAGCAGTGGCGGCACGTAGCTATTGCTCGACATGGCGTATTTCAGATAACGGTTGGCCGTGGGGGTCGCACCATTCTCTGAGAAGGCAGCCAGAGCGTCCGTGTACAGGAGCGTTGCGGTGCCTTCAGGATGTTTTTTGCGCATTTTTTTGAATGTCGTAAAATCCTTGATTTCGACGAGTGCCGGTAGAAGGTTGTATCGCATACCCTGATTGTCATTCGGGTTCAGCTCCAGCATTTCTTTCCAAATATCAATAGCTTGCTCGATTTGAAACATAGCATAATGGCATTCTGCTAACGAGGCTAAGCAACGCATAAACGGCCGCGTCTCCGTCGCCAGCCAAAAATGTCCTTTATGTCGCTTCAAATATTCCCCGCCAAAGATGCGGCGACCGATTTCTATGCCTTTTTCAAAATACGGCGCCCGTTTATGGTAATAACTATACGTACCGCCAATGTATTCATAGGCTTCGATGCAATCGGAATGTAGTTTCAAGGCTTTTTGAGCGAGGCGACGACCTTTATCCGGCGGCAGTTCATAGGCCTGCCAGATAAGTTCGAGGGCTTTATCTGCATCCGTTTGCGCCTTGAACTCCAACTCCTCCGGTGTTTTTCCAATGAAGGAATTCAGGATTTTTTGGAGGTCTTCGATGGTCTCCGGCTTTTCTTTAGCAATACGTTGCTGAAGAATGTGATGAAATTTGTCATCCATAGTAAGTCAGGTGTTGGAGTGTGGGGTACCCGGATTTAATTGATTTTAAAGATTTCTGTGGTCGTTATTTTCTGAAATGAGTAACAGTATTTCAGGGTTTTGTGTGCATCACCTCTACTCTCCGCGCGCCTTCCACACTGCGTCCAAATCTTCTATTTTTTGTTGAAAATACTGCTCCTCGATGCCAGAGCGCAGGCAGGCTTCATAGAGGCGTCGGGCGCGCTCGTAGTCGGATTTTTTAACGGGAAATGTTGTAGCAATCTTAGCAGCATATAAGTCTCCAAATGCTGCGATTTGCCATGTATTGCCCGTTGCCACGAGGCTGTCTTCGTTACCGGGCTGCTGGTCGAGCAGGTTTTCAAGCCCATACTCAGAAAGTTGCGTCAGCATCAGTCCGGCGAGCCTTTTGTCCAGCCCACCCACCCCAAAATCGATTGGAGGTGCCAAATCCCAGATTTTCGTGTCCCCAGAGCCTGTCGCCAGACGTTTGCCGTCCGGTGAAAAGCATACGCTACTGACAAAGTCTCTGTGGCCTTCCAGCGTGAGGGCGACCTTGCCGCTCGCCAAATCCCATATTCTCGCCGTGTGGTCTTCAGAGCCTGTCGCCAGACGTTTGCTGTCAGGTGAAAAGATAACACTACGGACAAATTGCGAGTGGCCTTCCAGCCTGAGGGTGGACTTGCCACTCGCCAAATCCCATATTCTCGCCGTGTTGTCCCAAGAGCTGGTGGCCAGACGATTGCCGTCCGGTGAAAAGATAACGCCAGTAACACCTCCCCTGTGGCCTTCCAGCGTGAGGGCGGACTTGCCACTCGCCAAATCCCAGATTCTCGCCGTCTTGTCCTCAGAGCCGGTCGCCAGATGTTTGCCGTCCGGGGAAAAGCATACGCTCTCGACTCCGGCCCTGTGGCCTTCCAGCGTAATGACAGACTTGCCGCTCGCCAAATCCCAGATTATCGCCGTGCTGTCCCCAGAGCCGGTCGCC
>JADZBJ010000259.1 GCA_020852155.1 Saprospiraceae bacterium
CCGATCATTTCAGGCGGTGATTTCAACGCCTACGATGATCGTGGCTGGGGCGCTGATTTTCAAATCAGCACAGCCAGCAATGATATTTCATCTGCATCCACACCTCAATTACTACTCTCCCCCAACCCCGCGCAAGACCAGACGAACCTTCGATTAGATTACGCGCCAATATCAGCGCCCTACCATGTCAGGGTTGTCAATGCTTTGGGGGCATTGATTACAGAATTTACAGGCGCCAGCGACGAATTTGGCGCAGTAGATCGTACCATCAACACATCAACCTGGCGACCGGGTATTTACAGGGTTCAAGTACAGTTTCAGGAAAAATTGTTCGTCAAGCCGCTCGTCGTCGTCCAGCACTGACTAGGGGTTTGGGGGCCATCTTGTTTAATCGTTATGAAGAGGCTGTCTCATAAGTTCTAAAACCGGCAATTTGGTTTAACCGCTAATGACGCTAAAAACGCAAAAATTTGAAATTCAAAAACTTAGCGTTTTTAGCGTCATTAGCGGTTAATCATAAACAGCACAGAATCACCCCGTATCGAAGTTTTTTCAGAAAAATAATATTCCAAAATGCCGTAACGAGTAGCTTTGCGGATTACACGCACAACTACAATGTTATGTTACGCAAAACACTACTGATTTTAGCCGTCATTTTCCTTCCACTTGCAGCACAAACGCAAACCCCTGCATCACCCAAACTGGTTGTCGGAGTGGTCGTTGACCAAATGCGCTATGATTTTTTATATCGCTATCGTGACAGTTACAGCGAAAATGGCTTTAAACGCCTGTTAAAAGAGGGCTTTTCCTGCGAAAATACACATTTCAATTACGCCCCGACCTATACCGGGCCGGGCCACGCGGCCATTTACACGGGTACTACACCTGCCGTTAATGGCATCATCGCCAATGATTGGTGGGATCCTCAGTGGAACCGCCGCCGCTATGTTACTGAAGATACCCTGCCCACCGTAAAAACCGTAGGCAGCCCAGAAGTGAAAGTCGGTCAACACTCGCCACGCGTCCTGATGAGTTCCACCATCACCGACGAACTGAAACTGGCCTACAATTTTCGTTCAGAAGTAGTTGGTGTCTGCCTGAAAGATCGCGGCAGCATTTTGCCCGCCGGGCATATTGCCGATGGCGCATACTGGTTTGATGATAAAACAGGCAACTGGATTACTTCAACATACTACAACAAATCCGGTGTTCTGCCTGATTGGGTGACGCGTTTTAACCAACAAGGTCTGCCTGAAAAATACCTGGCCCAGGGCTGGAAAAAAATCGAAGGCCATGAATATCGCCAAAGCTACGACGACTGGAAGCAGTACGAAGACGCTACTTATCAACCCCTGGCCGGCGATTTCCCCTACGACCTGAACAAAATCAAATCCGAAAATAAAAGTTATAAAGTCCTGCGCATTGCTCCGCAAGGCACCAGTTTTACGTTTGATTTCGCCCGCGCTGCCGTTAGCCAGATGCAACTCGGCCTTGACGCTGACCCGGATTTTCTGTGTGTAAGCCTTTCCTCAACGGATTACTGCGCGCACCAATTCGGTATTCACGCCGAAGAAACCGAAGACACTTACCTCAAACTCGACCGCGAGATCGGGCAATTCGTTTCTTTTCTGGATGAAAAAATCGGACGCGACAATTACGTCTTGTTCCTGACCGCCGACCACGGCGGCGCAGAAACACCCGAACACCTCAAGGCGCTTAATTTTGGCGTTGGCGTTTTTGATGAAGATAATCTTGAAAAATCGCTCGAAAACACGCTGGGTCAGTACCTCGGCATGAATGCCAACCTGATTAAATACATCGCCAACCAGCAAATCTGGCTCGACTGGGACGTCATTGACGAACTGGAAATCAATCCTTCCGATGTAGCCTCCGTGATCGCGCAGCAACTCCGCGATTCTGCGGCGGTGTACGATGTTTTCACCCGCGACGAACTGATGATGCTGCCCGCCGACTATCCGTTTGCGCCATTGCTGCGCGGCGGTATTCACCCCAAACGCTCCGGCGACATCATTTATCAACTGAATCCGGGCTGGCACTCTGAAGTGCCTCTTTTCGGCGGCGGCGGCACGACCCACGGCTCTACCTACGCCTACGACACGCATGTGCCATTGATTTGGTTTGGAGGACCGATTCGTCCGGGCGAAACATTCAGCAGCGTTAATATTACTGATATTGCGCCGACACTCGCTGCCATGCTGCGCATCATGGAACCCAATGGATGCACCGGAAAAGTCATCGAATCCGTTATGAAACGGTAATCCAACCCCCAAAATCCTGAAATCTTGAAAATCCTGGTCTCATATTTAATAAAATGATGTTTTCTTTGCTCCATGCAAAAAATACTCGTCGCCAACCGGGGTGAAATCGCCCTTCGCATCATGCGCACGGCCCGCAAAATGGGCATCAAAACTGTGGCTATTTATTCTGAAGCCGACCGCAATGCGCCGCACGTTCGCTTTGCCGACGAGGCTGTTTTCATGGGCCCTGCGCCGTCTGCCCAAAGTTATCTGCGCGCCGATGCCATCATCGAAGCCGCCAAACAACTGGGCGTTGAAGGCATTCACCCGGGCTATGGTTTTTTGAGTGAAAATGCCGGTTTTGCGCAAAAAGTAACCGACGCCGGTATTCGTTTTATCGGCCCGAATCCGCACAGCATTGAGGTGATGGGCAGCAAACTGGCGGCAAAAGAAGCAGCCAAAAAATTCAACGTACCCATGGTGCCGGGTATCGAAGAAGCCATCACTGATGTACAAATGGCCAAGGAAATCGGTCGCCGGGTGGGTTATCCGATCCTTATCAAAGCCTCTGCGGGCGGTGGCGGCAAGGGTATGCGCATTGTCGAGCGCGAAGAAGATACGCAAGAGCAAATGGAACGCGCCATTTCAGAAGCCATTTCGGCGTTTGGCGATGGCTCCGTTTTTATTGAAAAATATGTCAGCGGCCCGCGCCACATCGAAGTACAGGTGTTGGGCGACACGCACGGCAATATCGTTTACCTTTTCGAACGCGAATGCTCGATTCAGCGCCGCCACCAGAAAGTCGTGGAAGAAGCGCCATCGGCCATCCT
Source organism: Saprospiraceae bacterium (assembly GCA_020852155.1). Classification (GTDB taxonomy): domain Bacteria; phylum Bacteroidota; class Bacteroidia; order Chitinophagales; family Saprospiraceae; genus M3007. Next base: position 3,089 of record JADZBJ010000259.1, read on the forward strand.
GACCCCTGAATTGCGCAAAGCCATGGGCGAAGCCGCCGTTCGCGTAGCGCAGTCATGCCAGTATGTGGGCGCAGGTACCGTCGAATTTTTGGTGGATGACCAGCGGAATTTTTATTTTCTGGAAATGAATACGCGGTTGCAGGTCGAGCACCCGATCACAGAAATGATCACCGGGCTTGACCTCGTGGAAATGCAAATTCGCGTCGCTCGCGGTGAAGCGCTGCCGTTCACGCAAGACGACCTGCGCATCAATGGTCATGCGCTCGAACTCCGCGTGTATGCCGAAGATCCCATGAATAATTTCCTGCCATCCGTCGGAACGCTCGAACGCTACCGGCCACCCGTCGGCGATGGCATCCGCGTAGATGATGGCTACTCCGAAGGCATGGAAGTCCCGATTTATTACGATCCCATGCTGGCGAAATTAGTCGTTCACGCACCGACGCGTCAGGCCGCTATTCAACGCATGAAAGAAGCCATCGCTCAATATGAAATCGAAGGTTGCGCAACGACCTTGCCTTTCGGTCGTTTCGTGCTCGACCATCCGGCATTTGTCAGCGCCGACTTTGACACGCATTTTGTCAAAAATTACTATACACCCGAACTGTTGACCAAAGCCCAGGCCGACAATGCAAATATTGCTGCCTTGTTAGCCTTGAAACTGCATCTGGAGCACAAAAGAGTGCTGAAAGTACGGTCAGCGTGACTTGCTGTCCCATGAATAAATCCTGTCTTCCTGTTCAATTGTTATGGTTTGCATGGCTTTGCAGCCTTTCGACCATTACCTCGGCACAGTCAAACTCCGCTCCACTGCATCAATATGATGCCCTGATGCAGTCTTTGTTTGAAAGGAAACAGCAAGACAGTTTTTTGCTACTGGCTCAATACAAAGCCGATCTGGCTAAAAAAGCCGACAGTCTTGACGTCTGGGCACAGACGCAGCTGAATATGCACGAGGCTTTTGAAGACGATTATGGTCGTTGCGCCAAACACCTGAACGCCGTTTGGGGACAGCGCTGGCGCGACCCTGCCACCGCCGCCGAAGCCCGCCCTTTTATGTTCGTTTTTGCAACGCTGGGTTTTTATTTATCCAAACTGAACCAGCACAAACGGGCCAACGAGATGTATGAAATTGCGGCCCGTTTTTATGAAAAATACCGATTCACCGATTTTAACGTCGCCAATGCGCTATACAAACCGTTGGGCGCCAACTACATTCGGCTGGGCGAAAACGAGAAAGCGATCGCCGTTTTACACAAAGGTTTGATGGCTGGCGGCACCAATAGCGTGCTATCCGGGTTTTATGCCAACATCGGCATCGCTTACTGGAATCAAGACGATTTTTCAGCCGCTGAAGTTTACTATCGCCAGGGATTGGCCTTAGACAGTGTGCCGGATATACAACGCTGCCTGCTGTTATGCCGACTCGCAGAAACATTGCTTGATGAGCAAAAGCCGAATCAGGCGCGTGAAATGGCGATAAATGCCGTCAAGTTGTTACCGAATGTTGAACCCGACGACCACCGTGCTCTGGAATATCGCGCCCGCGCTTATCGAGTGGCCGGAATGGCTTGTACGCAACTTACGCGATACGCCGAAGCCCAAAAATTGCTAAATGCCGCACTAAACGACGATAAAATGGCTGCCCGCCAACAAGTATCCCGCGAAGTTGGCAAAGACCTGAATGAACTGGCTCGACTGATGATTCTCCTCGGTCGGCCCGACCAGGCCCTCCCAAGATCCAATCAGGCACTGACGGCCGTTTTGC
>JADZBJ010000260.1 GCA_020852155.1 Saprospiraceae bacterium
ACCTTCAACCACTTCAACCTTCAACAATTTTTCAACCTTCAACCATTTTTCAACCTTCAACCATTTTCAACTTCCAACTACTGGAGGAAAATGCGGTAAGTCATTGCGCCACAGATACCGCCCAGAATTGGCGCGACGACCGGAATCCAGGAATAAGCCCAATCGGAAGGGCCTTTGCCGGGAATGGGCAACAGCGCATGAACGATGCGCGGCGCAAAATCCCTGGCCGGGTTGATGGCATATCCCGTTGGGCCGCCAAGCGAATTCCCAATTGCCAGCACCAGCGCTCCGACAACCAGAGGATTGAGCCCTTCGGCAAAACGGTTGGCGCCAATAGCGGCCAGTCCGAAAAGCAGGACGAACGTGCCCAAAAATTCACTGATGAAATTCCCGGCCGTATGTCGAATAGCCGGAGCATTACAAAACACAGCCAGTTTTGCGGCGGGGTCGTCGGTTTTTGCCCAGTGTGGCAGATAATGCAGGTAAACCAGCACTGAACCCAACATGGCCCCCAACATTTGGGCCGCGATATACGGGAGCGCCAGGGCTGCATCAAACTGACCGGTAGCCACCAGCGCAATCGTTACGGCCGGATTCAGGTGTGCACCGCTGATACCGCCAACGGCATAAACGGCAAATGCAACGGCCAGTGCCCAGCCAATGGTGATGACAATCCAGCCGGAATTTTCATTCTTGGTGCCCCGCAAGACCACGCCGGCCACAACACCATTTCCCAAAAAAATCAACAAAGCGGTTCCGAGTAATTCAGCGACGAAGGCGTTCATATTTTTTAACCGTTTTTGAATTAAATTTTATGATTTCAATAAGTGACTGGCTCAAATGTTCATCAAAACTTTGTGCCCATAATCATGAAAACATATTTTTATTTTTTGTAACTGTTTAGGCCAGCGGTTTTGGGTCAAAAAAGCGGCTTGATTGATCTAAAATAGACCTTTTTTGGCCAAAATGGGAGCGAACTAAACAGTTACTATTTTTTGACGCTTTTCCCGGCACATCTAAAACCTTTTATACCATGTTCAAATCATCTTCCAATCTGCTCTTTATGCTGGGCTGCTGGCTGGTTATCAGCAGCGGCTGCATGAAATCCACAACGTTGACCGTCCTCAAACCCGCTCAACTGACTTTACCGGAACATATTTCAAAAGTGGCTGTCGTTGACCGCAGCAAACCCTCCAACGGCTGGGCCAATTTCTTCGAAGGATTGCTCACCGGCGAACAAATCGGACAGGACCGCCGAAGCCGTCAGGAAGCAGTTTCCGGACTGACGCGCGCGCTCACCCGTACCCCGAGATTTCAGGTCATCAGCACCGGCATCGAAATGGAAGGCAGCAAAGCCGGCGGCTCAATGCCCAACCCGCTCAACTGGTCAGAAATAGACCGTATTTGTAAGGATTACGGCACAGACGCCGTCGTTGCTATTGAATCATTTGATTCTGATAATTCTACCTCCACCCGTCGTAATGAATCTAAAAAGAAAGATAAGGACGGGAAAGAATACATTGTGGTGGACTATTCTGCGCGTCAGCGAACAGGCGTGCGTATCGGTTGGCGCATGTACGACCCTAAAAGTCGCCGTATCATTGATGAATACGTCACCGACGACTACCTGGAAAAAGATGCTTCCGGCGATACGGAAAAATTAGCCGTCGGCAACCTGCCCTCCCAGGCCAATGTTACGCGTGATGTCGCCAATATCGTAGGCCATGAATACTGCGCACGCATCGCGCCGCTTTACGTCAAGGTTGACCGTAAATATTACGACAAAAGCAAAGGCTACAAGGATCAGATGAAGCAGGCTGCCAGGTATTTGCGCACACGCAATTATGAGAAAGCAGGGGATGTATGGAAAAAAATCGAGGCTTCGCCGGCGGCTTCAGACAAAGCCAGAGGACGCGCGGCCTACAATATGGCTGTCGCTGCTGAAATGAATGGCAGTTTTGACCTGGCCATCGAATGGGCTAAAAAATCGTACGAACAATACGGCAACAAAAAAGCCAAATCATACATTCGCACCTTGCAACAACGCAAACGCGACGCCAACCGCGTCGAAAGTCAAATGCCTGATAAAAACAAAGTATGAGCGAAAGCCTCGAATTTCAATCCATCATGGAAGAATCCGGTAACCGATTGTGGGGATTTCACCTGCCCGTGCCAGACATGGTGGTCCAGATGTTTTCAAATGACAATGAACGCAGGGTAGTTTGTACCCTCAACAACGATGTAACCTATCAGTGCGCCCTTTTACCGAAAGGTGAAGGGCGTTACTGCATCGTGGTGAATAAAAAAATCAGGGATAAGATGGGCCTAAAAGCAGGATCAGTAGTGCAAGTGTCCATCAGAAAAGATGAAAGCGAGTTTGGCTTACCCATGCCTGAAGAACTCGCCGAATTGCTCAAACAGGATGAGGAGGGACACAAATGGTTTCATAACCTGACGCCCGGTAAACTGCGAACCCTGCTTTATATCGTCGGACAGCCTAAAACCTCGGAAAAGCGTCTTCAAAGGGCTATAACTATTGTTGAACACTTGAAGCGACAACAAGGCGAGATTGATTACAAACAACTTAACATAGACATGAAGTCGCCTCGTTAAATATTGATAATCAATTAATTAATTGATTTCAGTTTTGAATATTATTTAATATGATTATTATTTGTTGCTCCATTTAAAAATAATCTAAAAAAAAATTAGTCGAAAAAGTTGACAGAAATAAAATTACACTACATCTTTGTGGCACAATTAGACAATTGAATTCCTTGTGTAAAGGAATTTTTAAGATAAATGAAGCGTGTTTTGATGACGTCCTTCTCCGAGAAAGCTTGGAGGGGGACTTTTTTTTGGGGTTAATAACCGAAACGTTGCAACGCCATTTCATCATCACGCCAATTATCCCTCACCTTGACGGTCAATTCCAAAAACACTTTGGTTTGAATGAACTTTTCAATGTCCTTACGGGCATAGGTTCCTAATTTCTTGATCGCTGCCCCACCCTTCCCCAGCACAATGGCTTTTTGGGTTTCCCGCATGACATAGATCACTGCCTGTATTCTGGCAATGGCCTCGCCGGCATTGGTCGTTGTTTCCTTAAACGATTCAATGCTCACTTCCGTTGAATACGGTATTTCATCGGAGTAAAGCATCAGAATTTTTTCCCGGATAATTTCACTGACAAAAAACCTTTCAGGCCGGTCAGTCAGTTGGTCAACAGGGTAAAACGGCGGAGATTCCGGCAGGTATTCCTTTATTTTCTCCAGCATCATGGCTGCGTCATCGGCATTAAATGCCGATATCGTAATGGCATCCGTGATATTGATGCGTTTTTTCCACCAGCCCAGTACATCATCGGAGCGTTGTGGTGAAACCAGATCGCGTTTATTGAGAACCAGCAACAGCGGCGCCTCGCTTTTTTTAAGCATGGCGATCACAGGATTGTCATCTTCGAGTTCCTCGGTCATGTCAAAAACAAAGAGCATCAGGTCTGCGTCCTCGACAGTCCCTTCCACAAAGCGGTTCATGGCTTCGTGCATCTTATAAGAAGGCTGTTTGACCAGGCCCGGCGTATCTGAAAAGACCATTTGAAAATTATCGCCGGTCAAAATACCGATGATGCGATGGCGGGTCGTTTGGGGTTTGTGCGTGATAATGCTCATGCGTTCGCCCACCAAAGCGTTCATCAGGGTTGATTTTCCGGCATTGGGACGGCCGATGATGTTCACAAAGCCGCTTTTAAAAGGGCTTGAAGGATTTTCTTGTGTTGTCAAGTTGCTGAATTTGAGGACAAAAGTCACAAAAATTGAAATACCGTCGGCAAGAAAATCCCGAACAGGCGTTCTATTTTCGCCCTTCCAAAATTCAGACCTACATGCGCTGGTTGAACCGATTGCAAATTATCCCCAGAAACTACGCCCGCCGAAAAGGCGATGCCCGAAAGGCTGGTGTATTTGCGTTGATTTCCCTGATTTTGGGGTTGATTTTCAGTCCTGAATTGCGCTTTTGGTTTCGCGAGTGGCTTGAGTATCCTTTACATTATAAAGAGTACAAGCATTTTGGCATTCGTATTCCCAATGGCTATTCTGTTCACGGCATTGATGTGAGCAAATGGCAACAACGCATTGACTGGCAAAGAGTTAAACAAATGAAGGTGGATGATGTGAAAATTTCCTTTGCCTTTATCAAAGCCACGGAAGGAAGCTGGATGAAAGACCCTCAGTTTGATCGCAACTGGATGGCTGCCGGCAAGCAGGGATTGATTCGCGGCGCTTATCATTTTTTTTTACCGGATGTCAGCGCAAAAGATCAAGCCACGAAATTTATTCGGACTGTATCTTTGAAAAAGGGCGATTTGCCGCCTGTGGTGGATGTAGAGGAAACGCGCGGTATGACCAAGGCCCAAATACGCGCCAACACCAAGACGTTTTTGAATATCCTGGAGAAACATTACAAGGTCAGGCCCATTTTGTACACCAACCGCGATTTTTACAAACAATACTTCGCGGATCAGAAGGAATTTGAAAATTACAAACTCTGGGTGGCCCATTATCATGTCAGCGACCTGAATATGCCCAATGATGATGAATGGCATTTTTGGCAACATTCTGACAAGGGCAATATTAACGGTATCAACGAACGCGTGGATTTCAACGTTTTTAATGGCGACAGCGCGGATTTGCAGCGCCTTTGCCTGCCCTGAGAGGTTGTTTAAAATTCACTCACTGGCTCAAAAAGGCATCTTTTGCTGCTATCCTTCTCTTTTTTTTCAGGCTGAAACACACGCTTCACCCTAAAAAACAAGGATCGACTACCACCAAAATCTGCTCTTTTTGAATCCAGCAGTGAAATTTAAACAACCTCTGATTTCACTCATTTTATCCCCATGAACAATCATTCGGAATTGCCATTTATTTACCAAAAAGCGGATTTTAACAAAAAGCCTGCACAAGTCTGGCAAATGATTCGGGCAATTCCTCTACTTTTCGCCGACAATCGTACAGAACCTGATTTTCAAATGCTATTTCAACCCGAAATCGTTATTTATGAGCAATAAACTACTCCTTTTCCTTGTCGGACTGCTGGCCTCCGTTTCTGCCACAGCCCAGGACATTCACTTCACGCAATTTAACATGTCGCCCATGACCCTTAATCCGGCCATGATCGGCAAATTCGAAGGTACCGTTCGCTTGGGCGGCATCTTTCGCGGCCAGTGGGCCAGTGTAATCGGCGCCAGCGATCAGTATAAAACACCGGCAGCATGGGCCGATGCGCCCATCATTCGCGGCTTCCGCAAAAAAGACTGGGTTGGTCTGGGTCTTTCCGTTGTCGCAGACAAAGCCGGTGTACTGGGTTTAACCAACACAGGCGGCAAACTCGGCGCTTCGTACCATCTTGCGCTGGATAAAAAAGGTAAAACATACCTGTCGGTGGGCTTTAACTATGGCAGTGTAAATCGGAAAATCAACCGCGATAAAGCTGAATTTGGTAAAGGCCTGGAAACAGGAAATGTTAAAGGAGATTACGACTATATGCAGCTGGCGCTTGAAAAACAGAATTACACTGACGCTGATGCCGGTCTGATGTTGAGTGCTCAACTCAATAAAACTATGGATTTTAACTTAGGTTTTGGCATGTTTCACCTACTGGAACCTGAGTTCTCGCTCTTGGACAGCAGCGGCACAAAACGCAAGATAAACCGTCGCCCGTTGGTACACGGCCAGTTTAACATGAAGCTCAACGATCGTTTCACGGTTAGTCCGCAGTTTCAGTTTCAGACCATGGCTGGTTCCGACGAAATTCAGGTACAAGCCATGGGCGGCTACCTGTTCAACCCTGAGCGCGACATTACCCTGCGTTTCGGCGCTGGATATCGCCTGAGCGATGCCGTACAAGCCATCGTGGGCGCACAGATCAAGAACCTTCAGGTGGGCCTTGCATACGATATCAATACCAGCGACCTTAACGCTGCATCCAATTATCGCGGCGGCTTCGAACTGGCAGCCAACTACATCGTCAAAATTTACAAAAAGGCGCAAGCCAAACCAAAAATCCTTTGCCCAAGATTTTAAAGGAATGATGAATGATGAATTTTTTCATCATTTACTGAAAATCAAAAACTACATTCATCATTCATCATTCATCATTCATCATTCATTCCAATGATATTAGCATGAGAATCACACTCTATACCATATTTGCCCTGATGTTGTGCGTTGTTGCAGCACAGGCGCAACCCATCAATCGGGCCACGCCGGAGGCCAACCTGAAAGCGGCGCAAGAGGCAGAAAGCACCCAAAATCCTTATGAGGCACTTGACCTCTATGAAAAGGTCTATGAAGACAACAAGGAAAAGGATATTGCCGTCAAGATCGCCAAGTTGCATTATGAATTACGCGATTACGAGCGCGCAGAAAAAGCCCTGAATCGCCTTGTCAGCCGCGATAAAAAGCAGGAACTGATTGAATTGAAATACTGGCTGGGTATGGCCATGAAATTCAACGGAAAATACGCCGAGGCCGCTGATATGCTCTCTACATTCATTGACCAAAGCAGCGATGAAGCCCTCAAGGCGGCCGCCAAACGCGAAATCGCAGGTTGTGAACTGGGCAAAAAAGCCAAACAACCTGAAAACCTGCTGGTCAATAACCTCGGCAAAAAAGCCAATGGCCCACAAACAGAAGCATCGCCATCTTACAGCGGCGGCGAACTGTATTTCGTAGCCGTCAAAGGCAAAGACGTCATTGAGCCTAAAGGCGACGATACCGACTGGTACGCCAGGGTGTATTCCACCGCCAAGTCCGGGCAGGCCGAATGGGCCGAACCGACCGTTTTAGGTGAAAATATCAACCGCGAAGACTGGCAGCAAGGCAACGTCAGCGTGACAGCCGACGGCAAAACCATGTATTTCACGCGCATTGAACTGCAAAACAACGGCCTGCAAACCAGCCGTATTTACTACGCACAAAAAGGTAGCGATGGTTGGGGCGCTGCTAACGAATGCTCAGGCATCAACGGCGATTACGTCGCCAAACACCCTTGCGAAGGCGAACTTTTTGGTGAAAAAGTATTGTTTTTTACGGCGAACCTCGCTGGCGGTAAAGGTGGCTTCGATTTGTATTACGCGCCCAAAAAAGGCGCTGGTCAATTTGGCCTGCCGGTCAACCTCGGTGAAGTAGTCAATTCTCCCGGCGACGACATCAGCCCGTACTACCGCGATGGTAAACTGTACTTCAGCAGCAATGGCCGCGCTACTATCGGCGGTCATGACGTGTTTGAAAGCCAGTGGAACGGCTCTGTTTTCAGCGAGCCAAAGGCTTTGCCAGCCGGTGTGAACAGCAGTGTAGATGATATGTACTACACACAAATGCCTGACGGTTTTAGCGGATTCTTAGTGAGCAATCGCCCTGGCCCGAACAGCCTGAAAAGCAAAACCTGCTGCGACGATATTTACACCTGGGAATACGAGCGCGTGAAAATTGACCTCATGGCACGCACTTTCCGCAAAAAGCGCAAAGGTGAAAAAGAAGTACAGCCGCTGAAAGGCTCTGTGGTACAACTCTTCGACATGACGGATAAAAATCCCAAGTCAGTTGAAGAAAAAACCAACGCCGGTTCTCACGAGTTTCCGTTTGTATTGGCTGCCGACCGCAAGTATCGCCTGATTTCTGTCAACGAAGGCTACATTCCTGACACCCTGGATTTCAATACCGTTGGTATCACGAAAAGCCAGACCGTTGAGAAAAAACTCGTCATGGGCCGTGTTAAAAAACCGAAACCCACCGTCACAGTGGTCAAGGAAAATCAGCCAATCGTGTTGGATAACATCTACTACGACTACGACAAATGGGACATACGCCCGGATGCAGAGCCGGATTTGCAGTTCCTGACCGACCTGCTGAATAAATATCCCGACATGAAAATCGAATTGTCTTCGCACACCGACTCGCGCGGTAAAGACGAGTACAATGCCGAACTGTCGCAAAAGCGCGCAGAAAGCGCCAAAAACTGGATTGTGGCTAAAGGTATCGTCGCTGATCGTATCGTACCAAAAGGCTACGGCGAACAGCAACTTCGCAATGCTTGCGCTAACGGTGTAGAATGCACCGAAGAACAGCACCAGCAGAACCGTCGTACCGAATTCAAAATCATTTCCGGCCCAACCAGCATCACCATTGAGCGCGAAGTCAAGACAAGCGAAGAAGATGGCGACGATGCAGCACCGAACAAATCGTCTGGCGGCAAACAGAGCGTACGTTCTTCGCTTTTTTTTTACGAGAACTAAGCCCGACAACCTCGGACACGATTAAACCTGCCGAATCAACATGGATCAATCCTGTTGATTCGGCAGTGCTTTTTGATATCGAAACGATTGATTTCGGCCAGATGAATGAAGGCGAAGTTTTGTCGGTTCAATTCACATTCATGAATGTGTATGCTGATTCAGTGGCCGTGGAAATTGTATCCGCCTGCGATTGTATGAACGTTGAATGGACACGCGATGCCATAGCGCCCGGAAAGCGTGGTTACATTGATATTTTATTCAATACCAGCGGCCAACAAGCCGAAGTTTTCAAGGATATTGATGTTATTTTTCAAAATACAGACCGAAAGGGATATCCCTGGGTCAAACGCCTGCAATTAAAAGGGCGCATTAAAAAGAAATGATCACCACCGAACGCCTTTACCTGATTCCCTCTACCCTGCCCTTGCTGGATGCTATCGTGGAAGACCGGCACGATGAACTATCTTCCCTGTTAGGTGGCGCTGATATCGCGCCGGGCTGGTCGCACTTTCCGGAAGCGATGGTCTGGATGCGCGACTTCATCAGCGAGTATCCCGAACAAGCCGAATGGTGGAATTACCTCATCATCCTGCGCGACGAAGTACGGCTCGTTGGCGCGTGTGGATTCAAGGGGCCGCCGGTGCTGCAACCCGAAGTCGAAATCGGCTACGAAATCGCGCCCGGCTGGCAAAACAGAGGTCTGGCTACCGAAGCCGCTCGCGCCCTGTGCGATTGGGCTTTTCAGTCGCCCGACATAGAAAGCGTTACAGCGCACACGCTGGCAGAGGAAAACCCGTCGGTCAAACTGTTGCGCCGTTTGGGATTTGATTTTGAAGGTGAACTGGTTGACCTGGAAGACGGGTTGATTTGGGCCTGGCGGAAAGGGAAGTGATTGCAGGTCAAGCGGAATATCTTGTGTTATATGCTCAATGCTTCATTTGCGCATTGCCTTAGCCAAGTGTTTACACTTATCCCATGATTATGATGGCGCCGATGTGGTTCTTGTTCTAAGAATTGATTTCCGATAAAGGGTTTATTCCAAATAACGAATGATGCGCACG
>JADZBJ010000261.1 GCA_020852155.1 Saprospiraceae bacterium
AATGTTGCGATTCAGGTTGCGAACAGGTTTGCCAAAGGCGTCATAATAACTGATTTTGCCATCGGCAGAGAACTGCTTGACACGATCAGCCACGTCGTCGCGGTTGCCCACGATCACGATGTGCGCGCGGTCAGGGCGAATGTATTTTTTAGCAGCCATCAGCACTTCGTCGGCAGTGATGCCCTGAAGTGTTTCCAGGTATTTTTCATAAAAGTCTGCGGGCAGGCCAAAGCGGGCTGTGTTCAGCGCGAAGGACGCCACAGTACCCGGCTGCTCAAGACTTTGGCTAAAGGAACCAGCCAAAACGTTTTTCACAACCTGCAACTCGTCAGCGCCTACTTTTTCAGTGCGCATACGGTCCATTTCTTTCAGAAATTCAATGATAGAACTGTCTGTAACGGCATTGCGCACCGATGCTGTACCACTGAAAATACCCACTAATTCGTCAGGCGTGATGCCTGTTCTAGCGCCATAAGTCCAGCCGTGGCCTTCACGCAGGTTGGCATTGACGCGGCTGTTGAAATAGCCACCCAATACAGCGTTGGCGATACGCGCGCGAATGGCCTCTGTAGTGCCAGGTTTGAGGTCAACCGGATAAGTTATGTTGATCACCGACTGCACAGCGCCCGGCTTGTGTACGAAACTAACCTGCGATTTTTCGGGCGCACGCGGAGCAGGGTGGGGCTGGGCCGGTGCGTCGCCACGCTGCCATGCGCTGAAGTATTTCTTGGCGTACTTTTCCGCTTGCGACTTGGTAACGTCACCCACAACGACGAGGTAGGCAATATTCGGCTTGAAGAAGGTCGAATATTGCTTTTTGATCTGATCCAGGTTAATCTTGGCCAGTGTTTCTTCGGTCATGATTTCACCATACGGATGGCTGGAACCATAGGCCAGAACCGCACCTACGTTATCTGCAATCTGGTCGGCATCATCTTTTTGTTGCGCGAGGTTCGCTTGCGCGCGGGTTTTGGCTTTGTCCAGTTCTTCCTGCGGGAAGGCCGGGTGCATCACCACGTCAGACAGGATAGCCAACAGTTTGTCGGAGTGTTTGGACAGGCAACGGCCAGTAGCGCCATTGTTGCTGGTGCTCAACGACGCGCCGATAAAGTCAACTTCACCGTCAATTTGCGCTTTGGTGCGCGTGGTCGTACCCTTCATCAGGAGTTCGCCCATCAGGTCGGCATAACCAGCGGCATCGCGTTCGAGTACAGGGTCGTTGTCCACGAACACCTGATAAGAAACCGTTGGGAGTTTGTGATTTTCCACGACGATCACTTTCAGGCCATTGTCAAGGGTAAACGTTTCGGCCTTGCCAATTTGAATTTTGGGTGCGTTGCCGGCTTTCGGCGCTTTGGAGCGCACATCACCGCTGGGCACAGGAATCACGGGCGACTGGCCAGTTGCAGCGACAGTTTTGTTTCCGGCTGCTTTGTCGCCGGCTTTGGGCGTACAGGCAGCAATCAGAATGCCCAATATAAAAAGGAATAATGAAATTCTTTTATTCATTGTCTGGTGGATGTAGTGTGGTTGGTGGGTAATTTGGGGATTGGATATTTGGGGATTTGGTTATTTGTTGAATTGGTTATTTGGTTATTTGTTGAGTTGGCAATCTGGTTATTTGGGTGGTAGGTATTGGGTGTATATATCTGTCATAAGAAACAAATAACCAAATCCCCAGATAACCAAATCCCCAATCCAACAAATCCCCACTAAATCACGGTTTGCCCGGTTGGGGCATCCAGTGCATCACAACGCGGCCGTTCTTTTTGAAATATTTGTTGGCTGCGGCACGAATGTCTTCGCGGGTGACCTTACGATAGCGATCCAGTTCGGTATTGATTAGGCTGGCGTCTTTCAGGTACATTTCATAGTTAGCCAGGCTTTCGGCGATGCCGGAAACCGAGTTGTTGGCTGTGATGAAATCGTTTTCGACCTGATTTTGCAATTTTTGATATTCCTGTTCTGAAATGAGGTTTTTCTGTACATCCGTGATAACCTCGTCCATGAGTTGTTCTACTTCAGTGACAGCAACGCCCGGATTGGCCACGGCGAACACGATGTTTGGCCCCGGGTCTTCGAGGTCGAACGTAAATGCGCCGGCGAAGGCCGCTTTTTGGGCTTCGTCAACGATTTTTTTCTGCATACGGCTGCTTTCGCCCTGACTGAGCAACTGGCTGAGCATTTTCACAGCATAGAAATCCTTGGCGCCTTGTTCCGGGATTTGATAGGCATAAATGACGGCGGGCAATTGCACGTTGTCGTAAACGGTATCACGTTTTTCAACAGTCAAAGGCGGCTCTTGCGGGAATTTGCGCTGGATGGTCGTTGTGCCGCGTGGAATATCCTTGAAATACACATCAATCAGTTTTTTGGTCTGCTCGATGTCAATATCGCCGGCGATACTCAGGATGGCATTGTCCGGACGGTAGAAGTCCTTGTAGAATGTTTTGTAATCCATTTCCTCGGCTGCGTCGAGGTCTTCCATCGAACCAATCGGCGTGCTCTTGTAGGGGTGCGTTGTGTACAGGCGCTTCATGGTTTCTTCGAGAAAGCGACCATACGGGCGGTTATCCACGCGTTGGCGGCGTTCTTCCTTAACGACCTGACGCTGTGTTTCGATGCCGATATTTTCTACTTTGGCATGGAGCATGCGCTCGCTTTCGAGCCACAGTCCGAGGGCAAGCTGGTTGGAAGGCAGCACTTCGTAATAGTACGTGCGGTCGAAACTGGTGTTGGCGTTGTTGTATCCGCCAGCGCGATTGATGTAGTCGTCAAATTCGCCGCGTTTGATGTTTTCCGAACCTTCAAAAAGCAGGTGTTCAAAAAAGTGGGCAAAACCCGAACGCTGGGGTTTTTCATTTTTAGAACCCACGTGGTACATCACCGAAACGGCGACGATAGGCGTGGAATGGTCTTCGTGCAGCAGGACTTTCAAGCCGTTAGGCATGTCATATTCGACGTATTGAATGTTTTGTGCCGTAGCGAAGGTGGGCAAAGAAGCCAGTAGCGCAAATAGCGCAATCAGTCGCAACATAATGTTCTTGATTTTGAAATGAATGAAGTGCCGCGAAATTGCAGCAATGCACGCTAAAGACTTCGGCGAATAGATAAAAGTTGTATTCCATTCGCCGAAAACGTCTTGACATGACTAAAATGATATCAATTCAGTTCGTTCAGGGATTTGACGGTAAACTGTATGTCGCCACTCGGCTTCACGTCGGGCGTGAACAATACACTCACTTTTTGTCCTGGTAAAACATCAAAATAATTGTTCGAGAAGCGTCCTTTCAGTGTAGTTCCCACCATCACGTTCTTGGCTAATTTATCTGACAATATGCTGACCAGAATCCCTTTGTCCGTTGTGCTGATTTCGACTTCTATTTTCGGCGAGGGCAATTTCATTTTTTTAGGCGGCACAGCATAGAACAGTCGGCGATAGCGTTCGATGCCGCCTTTTTCCAGGATAATTTCAGTGACGCACGACTCCGGTTTTTCCTTTTGCAGCAAATCCGTGTAAGGATTTTCCCAAATAACACGGCTGGAATCGGGTTTCAGTATGATGTTTTCCATGACATGCGTAGAAAGCACTTTGCCCTCGAAATTCATCGTGCGTACGCGCAGGGTGACGGTATCGGCGTCGGGTTTGTCATTGACGCCATAAACCTGAAAACGATCATTTTCCAGCATCGGCAAGGCCGCCAGCGGCGAAAAAGCCTCCTTGGCGTAATAATGCAGGGCTTTCCAGTGGCCAAAACAGTCAATGCTCGACCACGAAGCCACGGGCCAAACGTCGTTCAGTTGCCAGTACAACGTACCCATGCAATAAGGTTTGTTGCGGCGATGCGCTTCGAAGCCTGTGCGCATGCCCTCGGCCTGTAAGAGTTGGCTGACGTACACGAAATCTTCAAATTTTTTGGGCGCATGATAGTCGCGCTTCATGTATTCAGCAATCAGGGCATTACCGCGCGGGTGTTTCTGGTGGGCCAGCATGACCTTGCTTTCGAGTGTGCGGTCGCTTTCATTGGTAAATGACTCAATGGTGCGCCATTCAGGGAAACTCTGAAACCCGAATTCGCTCATGAAACGCGGCACTTTTTTGTTGAAAACATCAAATGGCTCTTCATCATGCCAAACGCCCCAATAGTGCGAATCGCCTTCGGAAGTTGATTTTGAGTTGCCGCGACCGAATTTCGGCGAACTTTCCCAGTAGGGTACGCCCCCGCTGAATTGTTCAACATACGTGGGCAAAAGTTCGTTGAACATCGTGCGGTAATCGCGCCACAACTGGGCGCGTTGCGCTTCGGTGAATTGCATTTGCCAGCCCCAGTGGTGCCAGGCTTCGTTGTTTTCATTGTTGCCGCACCACAGCACAACGCTCGGGTGCTGTCGCAGACGCTCGATCTGTTCGATGGCTTCGCGCGCGGCATTTTTCAGGAAACGCCCGCCGCCCGGATACAAGGCGCAGGCATACATGAAATC
>JADZBJ010000262.1 GCA_020852155.1 Saprospiraceae bacterium
CTATTTCCACAATCCGGCCATCGAACAAATCCCAGCCAAAACGCCCGTCGGTGCCGTGGCCAGATAATTCAACTTGATGTACTGATAAACTGTCTATAGTCAGTCTGCCCAATTGAAGTGTATTGTAAGGCTGGAGTGTCCAACCATCATTGTTGTATTTGTTAGGTTTCAGTAAACTGTAAGAATTATAAATGGATTCACGAGTAATGAGCAATCCCGTAGCGCCGCTGTCAAATTTTAAATCCAGGGTATCTACGCCATTGAGTACCGCCTTGATTTTCAGGTTGTTGTATTCCGTCAGCACAAACGGTATGGTGTCGTGTGTCGGCTTCGCCTGCCGGGCAAAACGACGGATTACCGGCTCACTTTTGATTCGGGTATAGCAGGAGTCGCGCCCGTTGAGCAGCACAACGAAATCCGCCTGCTCGCCCGGGCGAAGCCGCATGACAAGGCTGTCTATATCGGTCCTGAAAACCACCCGTTTGGCGTCGGGACTTTTGGTGATGACGTGTACATCGGGCCTGACCGACGGGTCAAGCCACCAGCGAGATTTTTCGTCGCCTTCCCAAATGAATGCATGATCGTCTGTGGCCCGAATAACGGGCAAGTTTTTTTGCGCTGTTGAAGTTTGAATGATGGTGACCGCACAAGTAAAAAACAGGAGTATCTTATTCATTATCAATGAAATACGTTTTTAAAATTTCAAATGATATATTTTTTTATTTGAAATTTGAAATTTACCATTTGAAATTTACCATTTGAAATTTGAAAAATTCGGGATGGACTATTGCTTGACGAGAAACCCGCAGTAAGGCGACAGGTGTACGCCTTTTTTACTGATGAGTGGCTGGGTAACGCCCCACCAGTTGAACACCAGATAATACTCCTGCTGTTGGGGAAGCGTCAAATCGAAGGTGGCTTGTGTACCGTTGTTGCTCCATTTCAGGTTGTTTGCAGGGCCAATCTGTATGGTTTTTTTCGTCCATTGGTCAAACTCCAGTACCGCATCGAACATAGCCGCTTCTTGCATGGCTTCTGAAAAATTCAATTGGATTACGTTGCGATCAGCCTGAATTTTCAAGGAATCGCCATCGTTGAGCAGCCTTGGTTTTGACAAGGTGGTTTGGACCGATTGCATCCATTCCAGCATTTTGGGGTATAATGAAGCAATATTGTCTGATTTGCCTTTGTTTCGGTACAATTCCTTCAATTTCTGGCCAAAAATGGCCGAGTAGATAAAGCCCCTGGTTTCATTCTGAATGTGCCAGTTGAGGTTGATTTTTTCAGCAATTTCAGGAAAATACAAGTCATTAAACAGGTCAAAAGCAGCCCAGGTCATGTACTCATTAAACACTGCCTCATCAGTATATCCTGACTCCTTGTCCCAGTATTGATTATCAATATATTTGGGCAAGTCGTATTTACTGGTCGTCGGATTCACGTAGCCATGATCCATTTCTGAGAACAGGGTGTGCAATTCCGTTGATTTTTCTTCTTTATTCGGGAATCCCGTACCGTCAACAATGCCTTGGGCAATGGTCGGAAAATCTGCCGTCCAGGTGTTATTAATGTCACGGTGCAGGTTTTGGGCGTACACAAAAGGCGACAACACAATGGAATACTTTTTATTGGAAAAATAGTCGCCAAACTCCCTGCTCAGGAAATCTTTCATTTGCGGGAGCAGGTACTCTTTGCGATAAGATTCAATCATACCTTGATAGTAAGATTGGTGGCTTTGAAAAAAGGAGCGAAAACCGGTTTGTCGGGCGAAATCCTCTACCAACGGGAGGTATTTGTCAAAGGTCAGGTGTTCAAAAGCGTGAAATTCATTCGTCCTGACGATTTTACCTTTGTCATCAAACTTGAAAGCATAGGCATCCGTCCGGAAACTCAGGAATTCTGCCCATCGTTCCCTGGAAAAATTGACCGAATCGAGCAGTGGGTGATCTTGATAAGCTTTAAAAAAATCGCGCATTTCGCGATAATAATCAAAGTCCTTTCTGACTTGCCATTTGTCATTCAGGCCATAATCGGTCAGGGCCAGAATGATGTTGGCCAACTCATAAACTTCAGGGTATTCGACAGAAAATAATCCGTCAGGGCTGTCTTTTGTAGGCTTGGCAGATGGCTGAGCCTGCGCCCACACCGTCATGCAATGAAAGAAAGCGAGCAGTAAAAGGGTCGTTCTGTTCATATATTGATAAATGCAAGGTGAAACAACTACCCTACATAAAGGGCTTCACTCACTTCGCGGGTACAACCCCTCCCCGGCCCTCCCCAACGGGGAGGGAGTTGTGAGATATTGGGTATCATCACATTATCACATCATCACATCATCACATTATCACATTATCACATCATCACATTCCCCCCGGTATAGCCTCAATCAGATTACGCACGTATTCCCGCTCGGGGTGAGCGTAGATATCTTCCGGCGTTCCCAGGGCTTCGATGCGGCCCTGATTCATGATAAGCAGGCGGTCGCACATTTGCCGGATAACGCTCAGGTCGTGAGAAATGAACAGGTATGTCAGCCCAAATTGTTCGCGCAATTCCATGAGCAGGTTTAATACCGTCGCCTGCACCGAAACATCCAGCGCCGATACCATTTCATCGCAGATTAGCAGTTTCGGTTCCAAAGACAACGCGCGGGCGATACAGATGCGTTGGCGCTGCCCGCCGCTGAATTCATGCGGATAGCGGCGGAAATGATCGGCTTCAAGTCCGACCGTTTCGAGGAGGTGTATGGCCCGGTCGCGGCGCGAGGCAGCATTACCATGCAAGCGGTGCACCTGCATGGGTTCAGTAATGGCCTCGCCGATGGTCATGCGCGGATTGAGTGAGGCGTATGGATCTTGAAAAACGACCTGAATATCGCGCCGATATGGATGAAATGAGGCGTCGTCCAGCGACAACAAATCAGTGCCCATGTAATTGATCTGTCCGCTATGGGCAGTTGTCAGTCGGGCAATGCTGCGCCCCAGGGTGGTTTTGCCGCAACCCGACTCGCCTGCCAGGCCAAATGTTTCGCCGGGGCGTACTTCAAAGGAAATGTCTTTCACCGCCTCGAACCATTCCGTAGTCTGGCCCATCCAGTTTTTTGAGTTGGGGTAGCGCACCGTCAGGTTGTTCACCTCCAGCAGCGGCGGTTGGGCCATCAGCATTGCGCGGCGACTGGCCGATTCCTGAGCCGAAACGATGTGAAACTGCTTATCCGGGTCGCTCATTAATTCCGGCACGGTAGGCATGCGTTGATAGCGCTGTTTCAACGACGGGCGACAGGCAACTAATCCGCGTGTGTACGGATGTTTGGGCGCGCGCAGCACCTGTTCGGCAGGGCCTTCTTCAACGATTTGTCCGCGATACATCACCACGACGCGATCACATATTTCAGCGATAACGCCAAGGTCGTGGCTGATGAAGATCATGGACAACTGGCGTTCTTCGCGCAATTCTTTCAGCAGGTCGAGGATGGCTTTTTGTACGGTTACATCGAGCGCTGTGGTTGGCTCGTCGGCGATCAGTAATGCAGGGTTGCAGGAGAGCGCCATAGCAATCATGACCCTTTGTTTTTGTCCGCCGCTGATCTGGTGCGGGAAAGCGTCAAAAATGCGCTGCGGATCGGGGAGTTTTACCCGTTCAAACAGGTCAAGCGTTTGTTGGCGCGCTGTATTAAAATCCAGTTTTTGATGTAATTGAATGGCCTCAGTGACCTGCTCGCCACAGCGAAAAACCGGATTGAGCGACGTCATCGGTTCCTGAAAGATCATGGCGATTTCAGCGCCCCGAATGGCTGGCATTTGTTCGGCAGGCAAGGCCAATAAATCCTTTGAAGCGCGGTCATTGTCTGGCTGCCAAAGGATTTCTCCGCTGCTGATTTTTGCCGGAGGCGTATTCAGTAGCCGCATGATGGATAATGAGGTGACTGACTTCCCGGAACCTGATTCGCCGACAATACCGAGCGTTTCGCCTTTTTTCAGGTCAAAGGAAATACCGTCCACAGCGCGAGTCTGGCCGCGTTCGGTAAAAAAATCAATACTCAGGTTTTTAACAGAAAGCATCATAGCATCACATTATCACATCATCATATTATCACATTAAAATTATTGTCTCGTTGCGTTGGAAGGCACTTTATTGTCTTCCGGCAAGGTTTCTCCGTTTTGAAGTTTCCGGATTTTGCCATGCGCTTCAATGGCGCGATCAATGGTATGTTTTACTGAAAGGCAATCCGTGGGTAAGTACATTTCACTCCAGTCCAGATTTTCCCTGTCTTTATAGGTCAGTATGCCAACATTTTTATCAACCAGCGGCCCTACGCCCCTGAGCAGTTTTCCTCCATCCATTTTAAAGACCATTTCTTCGGTTTGTAATTGTCCATTTACGATACTGATGTAAACGCCGATGATTTCGTCTTTAAAAATAGAGCCTGTGTAGTGTCCGTATGCCGCTTCTTTCTCGAATGGTTCGATAGCCAGATAGCCGCGAACTTCTGTGCCGGATTGTATGAGTTGCAGCGCCCTGACATCTTTGGTCTGGGTTGGTACGATGTAGCATTTTGTTGAGATCACCAGCGTATTGCCGTTCGCTGGCGCGGGCGTAGCCGCAGCAGGATCATTGACCGGTGTAGTCTGCGACGAGGTTTCATTTTTACAGGCCGAGAACAGGCCGATCAGGGCAAAAAGTAGAATGAAATTTTTCATTATATTGAAAAACAGGCAGTTATGTGGATAATCGGCAAAGTTAAATCAGGATTTACGGGATTTGCGGGATTTACGGGATTTGATTTTCAGGATTTTCAACAAGCCTAAAGGTCCACGCATACGATACCGTAAATAACGGCTCGAATTAGCGTCCTCTAAAACCGGAGATTTATTCGGCGATTGACAAACAAGCGTTCGGGAATGCACTATACTTTCGCAGCATGAAACAACTGATCGAATGCGTCCCGAATTTTTCCGAAGGGCGCGACCCGGAGGTACTCCGGCAAATTACAGACGCCATTCAAAGTGTTGAAGGCGTAACGCTACTGGATGTTGATCCGGGCAAAGCCACCAACCGCACCGTCGTCACGTTTGTTGGCGAACCTGAGCGCGTTATTGAGGCGGCTTTTATAGGTATTCAAAAGGCCTGCGAAGTCATTGATATGAGCAAGCACACCGGCGAGCACCCGCGCATGGGCGCTACCGACGTTTGTCCGCTTATTCCGATTGCCAACATCAGCATGGAAGAAACGGCTGAGTGGGCGCGCAAACTGGGCGAGCGCGTTGGCCGTGAACTCAATCTTCCGGTCTATTTGTATGAAGCCGCCGCAAGCAGCCCCGAGCGCAAAAACCTGGCTGTTATTCGCGCCGGCGAGTATGAAGGTCTGCCTGAAAAATTGCAGGACCCAAACTGGAAACCCGACTTTGGCCCGGCAAAATTCAACGCC
>JADZBJ010000263.1 GCA_020852155.1 Saprospiraceae bacterium
GGTTTGGGCTGCGTCAGCATAAATGGTGTAAGTAATACCATAGTTATTCTCGCAAGGCCCTTCTACATCAGGAGCAATATTATTCACAACTGCACCGCAAAGCCAGAGGTCGTTATTTTGTGTGACGTCACCCGGGCAATCCAGGATTGGCATTTGCCAATAGTCATTGACAATTACTTTCACCTGACAGGTGTCTTTATTGCCAGCCAGGTCAATGGCTTCCCAATACATAATCGTCGTTCCGACCGGGAAACGGTCGCCGGTGGTCAGGCCGGAATTGTCAATTTGGGTTACAGTAGGGATATCACAGTTGTCGGTCGCCAATGGCAAGGCAAAATCTACATACGCATCACAGTGGCCTGATTCTGCATTTTGCACGACAGGAGGGTATGGACAATTAATGAAATGCGGTGGATCATCGTCAGTAACAGTGATCTGGAAGGTGCAGGTAATGGAATTTCCTTGCGCATCCGCAGCATAGTAGCTGACGATAGACACACCCAACTGGAATTCATACACTGCATTAAAATAAGTTGAATTTTGCAGCGCATTCAGCAAGGTGTTCAGGTTATGCGGGCCATCAATCGTTCCATCCGGATTGATAATGCGGTAATCATACTGTACTACGGCACAGTTATCTGTTGGCAGTGGATGCTTCCATTCGTACTGTGATTCGCAAAGGTATTCTTCTGTGGTCAATGTGTTGTTGGAAGCAGGGCAGGTAATCTGCGGGCCTTCCGTATCATCATCGTTATCGCAAGAGCCGGAACGGAACAACTCGCAACCACGGGCATCCACGATGGTAAACGACCAGACTGGTTGAGTATAAACCACACGCAATTCGCCCAGGTCTTCTTCAAAATCATCAATATCATGGCCGTGCGCTACATCATAAGTGTAATCGCCATCAGCATCTTCTTCCATACCATCGCCGTCCACATCAAGGCGTACGCCTGTGTATTGAATGCGATAAGGTTCAAGACCTCCGCTTACTACACCCAAATCAACAATGCGTTCGCCTTGCATAACGCAAACACATTCAGGAGAAGCCATGTCCAATGGCTGGCGAAGTTCGAAAGTGCTGTGAAATATCTGAAAACAGTGAGCCAGGCTCACACCCACATTATTCACATTACTTCCCGGCAACAGCACCATGTAAGATACAGTAACGTAACCAGTGCCCTGCCCAGGCGTGTAAATTCCGGCAGATGTGATTGAACCCGGATCAGTTGATGTAGTACCCGGATGAGGTAAAAAAGCACTTATGGCAAAGCCGCCAATAACGTCGCCGAGATAACTATTGGCCGCCACATCACTTGGGCGTATGGTCTGACCATTAGGTAAGGTAATATTTGTATAGTTGTTAAAATCAAACTGAACAGGATTGTTCGCTTCAAGGCACAACTGTGGCAAGTTCATTTCCACAACAATATCACCAAGGAAATCCTCCACTGTCACGTTGGACAAGCAGTTTGAAATATTACCCGCCGCATCTGTCACACGAAGGTTGACGTATTGAATGCCGACATCGCTGCAATCCAGGTTAATGGCATTGCTGAATTGTAAATCGCTGCGCGCAATTTGAATGCTCAACGGGCCAGGACAATTATCCGTACTTCCACCATCAATGAAAGGATTTCCGCTTGAAAGGTTGGAATATATGGTGGCTGAACCTGTATTGTTTAACCTCACAGATATATCCTTACAAACAGCATGTGGCTTCTGAGCATCAAGTACCGTTACCGTAAATGAACATGTTTGAGTTTCATCAGCGTCTGTAACGTCGTTATCGCCGTTGATATCAACAAGGAGCGTGTACGTTACCGTAGTTGTTCCAACCGGGAAAGCCAGGCCACTCGCATCGTTGTGCGTGCCGAGGTTAGCCGCACTGAATGTTGTGTTGGTCGCTACATCAGTAAAGCCAAGTGTTGCCGCTGCCGCCGGATAGTCCACACTGTAATTGATAATGCTGTTGCAGCTAACGCCTCTAACGGGTGTTAAGCCTGTTACGACAGCGCTGCATTGGTCTACGTCGTTCCGAATGGTCATATCATTGGGGCATTCCAGGACTGGCGTTCCAGCCAATACACGCACCTGAAAAGTGCAGGCGGTTGAAACACCTGCGCACGAATAGGCCGTATAAGTCACCATATGTTCACCGACAGGCACTTCAGAACCAATCAATGGTCCGCCGGTTTGATAAAGGCCTGATGCCGTTACTGTGGCAACAGGAGGAGGATTACCTGTAAAATAACTGTCGTCCGTTGCTGCTGTTCGGCCTTTGTATGGCAGATTGCTGCCGTAACAGCCGTCGAAAGCCACCGGTATTGACCAGTTGATTGGCGTAGTACAAGCGCCATTTTCATAAAATGTATAACCCGAAACATTGCAATTTGAGAATACCGGAGGCTCATTGTTGATGACAGGAATCTCAACTGTTGCTTCATTACTCAATTGCAACTCTATATCACAGCCAAGGCTACTAATAATATCTTCGATGATGGCCCCGGCCAATGGTATAGCGCCCAATGGAATCAAATCGAGCAAATTCAAACCCGGAGGAGAAACCACCCCACATGAGCTGACAGCCTTAGTCGGGAATGCCGCTACATTACGTACCGTAATGGTTCCTCCTGAAGTAGTAACATTATTAGGTACTGTCAAAGTACCTGCATCGGGAAAATTAAAGTCTTTCAGCAGCACATCAAAAGCGCCATCTCCGTCGGTGTCGGCTACTACTTGTCCGCCACCGCCATCGCCGCCCGCAATGGCTCCCAAGGTGCTCAATATAAATTGAGATAAATTTTTATCACAAATATCATCTTCAAACGATGTCCCAGGGAAGAACGGATCAAAACACCAGTCGTCCAGCGGCCAGGGTGCGCAAATTTCAAATTCAAGCAACTCACAAATGAACCCAATACCGGGCAGTTCACCAATTGTCGGCCCACCTGTTATGGCATCTCCAAATCCGGCTACACTACTCGTAAAATACACATCAACTGATTCATCTGAACAGAATATCACGTCTTTATCCGGGTCCAAAGATGTAGATATAAGATCAGGTGTGGACAACCGTATGATAGAGCAATTCAGTTCCAGACCCGGGTGAACATCTACAGTACAAGGGTCGGATTGCGATAAATCGGGTGCACATTCTGATGGAAACGGCGCTCCATTGCCACAGTTTACACCATCGTTATAAATCACTATGCGTTGACAAAACTGACGTGAACAGGGCGAATAATTCGCATCTGGAAGTGTCGAGCCACAGGCCCCGGGAGTATTGCCGGTTTCTGTCAAACAAATATCATACGAAACAGAACCGGTGCTGGTCGGAGCATTCAGGGTCAACGTACCAAAGGACGCAGGTTGCCCATTCATGGTCAAAACCGGATTTGCGCCGTTACTGGTCCTGGTGACCGTAACCGTGATGCTGCCTCCGGCAGAACAAACTGGCCCGTTAGGAGCATTTGAAATCGAAAATGACGGATTGGGCATGACCGTTAGCAAAAGGTCTTCTGTTGCTGTTGCCGTGCCGCATCCATTTGAACTGCTTACTGTATATGTCACTGAAATACAAGCATCAGCATTAGGTACCGTAATTTGATTGTCACTGGTTAGAGGATATACAGGTGTTGTGGAAAATGTTCCGCCGGACGAGTTATTTCCTTCAAACATAGATTGAAGGGGAAAGGTACTTCCGGGCGTCAGGCAACGTCCCAGCGTCTCTTTGAGGTCTGCCACGGGCGCATCCAGCATGTTCACTTGAATATTCGCCTGATTGGTATTTCGACCGGCTATGTTGCAGGCATATGTTACCTGAATAAAAGCGGTTGAGGTACCAGACGGTATAGCTGCCGGATTGAAAGTGGAACCAGTCACGCCAGGCCCGCTGAATAAAACGCCTGCTGGCTCCCAGGATAAGAGGTCTATAGGGCTGGCGCTACGGCAAACTGAACGATTGACTGGCGGCTGAGGTATCGCATTTACTGTAATAACGCTGGTGGCTGTCGAAACACAACCACTGGCATTCGATACCGTTACGGTATATGTGGTGGTAGCAGCAGGACTGACATTTAAGGTTGCCGTAGTTTGTCCGGTATTCCATAAATACGAAGTGCCACCTGTGGCAGTCAGTGTCGCCTGATCTCCCTGACAAATAGTGCCATCGTTGGGGGCAAGACCACTTGTTTCAGAAACGGTTATGCCCGCATCTTGCAAAATGGTTACCGTGGAAGAGGCCGTTGCAGTACATCCATCCGAACCTGTTACTGTTACGGTATATGTGGTGGTGGTCAATGGGCTGAAAGGTACATTATTCGAAATTCCGCCTGACCAGGACGCACTGGTGTAATTACAGCCGGAAGTACTCGTACTCCAGGCCGTAGCAGTGTTGAAATTATTTAATGCCCCGGTATAGGAAGCACTGGCATTGTTCGAGGCTGTATTCGATCCCAATACCTCGTCCATGAGGTAATTGAGTATCAGGCCACTTGTCGTATTGACACAAGAGTTTTGCATAGACGATATTTCAGCCACGCTCAACGCCCTGTTCCAGATACGAACATCGTTCATTGCCCCTTGAAATGCTGTAATGTCAGTTGGTGAGGTGTTTTCTGCACCTAACAATACCGGGGCCGTGTTGTTTCCAGTGGAAGGAGGGACTGCATAAGGATCGGACACCGCTACGGCGCCAATAAAAATCAGCGGTTTAAGGACACCATTCCAGTACATTTTTATTTTATCAGCATTGGTAGCGCCAGAAGCATCATATACCACCGCCACGTGCGTCCAGGTATTCAGCGGAAAATCATTCTGTGAAACAGCGCGCACACTCGAAGTGCCATCTCCGATCAAAAAAGTCAATTTATTGAATCCCGCCACAACGTTGAATTGCAACTGTATCGCCAGCGTCTCTGTAGTCCGTTTCGAAAATAGTGTTCTATAAACATCTCTTTTAGCAGAATTGACCATCATTTCTATGGTGAACTGAGTAGCATTATTCAGGTCAGTAACATCGCCTGAATTTACGTAATCATTATCACCATCAAAATTAAGTTGGCGATTCGTTACAGCCGTCAGGGTAACCATATCTCCCCCGCAAATTGCACCATCATTGGGCGTGATGCCGCTTGTTTCAGCAACATCAACGACAACAGTCGGTGGTACGCACATCATGAGTGCTGCCGTACCCCTGCCGTCAGGATCATTGCTGTTTATTTGCTCCGGATGAGACAACCCCAACGACTTGGGATCACCTCCATTCATGGGCGTTCCCATTGAAAAACCATCGGAAAGGCGTGCCAAAAGAGGCGAAGGACTATTCGTGTGATTCACCTGGGCCAAATCAGAAATATCAGTCAGCATAAGGGCTGAATGGCCTGGCTTATCGGACGATGTTCCTCCTGTCGCGCCAGATAATCGCTGCTGATTTGTCTGGGCAATCGAATGTTGCCCACACACCAGCCATAACAATAGTAGCAGCCCGAAGGGAGACTGCCAACTACATTTTCGAAGTTTTAATTTAGTAAGATTACTTTTCATGAAATGAGGAAAAATTAAAAAAATGACGGGTTCCTTGATTATTGCCTTTTGCCAGCTTGCCGTCAGAGCAACGGGCAAATGCAGATAAAGTCCATCAGGTTGACACACACAGGTGCCTGATGAAAAATTTACTTGAATCAAAAATTTTTAAACTATTTCGGTTTGGCAACCACCCTTATCCAATGAACAACCATCTTGTCCTGTTGAATAATCAGATGCACCCTGACTTTGAGGGAAACCACTACTACTGCATTATTTATTTATCATCCGAGCATGGCTCGATCATCTGAAATGAGTTAATTTGCCTGAAAAATGCCATGATTGATCTTTTTTGGGAATTTGCGACCATCAATTCAGTCCCATCTGACAGCAGCAACAAACGTTCTTTGGGGTGATAGCGAACGATATGTCTGCTATTGACGATGACTGATTTGGAGATTACGATAAACCCGTAATGCTCAACCAGCGTCGGTTTATAGTAACCCAAATGGCTGATGACTGACACCTTTTCTTTCCCCTGCACATTCAGATAACTGATTTCTCTGTTCGCTTCTATAAAAACCACCTCTTCAACCTTGACCAACAGGAACTGAATACCCGGCAATTGAAAACACAACCTTGTCTCGATATTGGTCGTACTTCCTGATTGATTCATGCAAAACATATTTCTTGAACAATATAATTGGTTAGGTCAGCTGTTTTGGATCAAAAAAGTAGGCGATTTCAGGTCGATCAAACCTCTTTTTTGAGTTCAATGCCGCGCATCAGACGAGAAAAACAGCGAAGAGTGGCCTGAAACAGACCTTTTTTGATCAAAATGGAAGCACCCTAACCAGTTACGAACAATTTTAACTATTTGATTTCCCTCTCTCTTATCATGATTTTTCATTCCGCATTATTCAGCAACAAACACTTCGATGCCGTCAACAGGTCTGGGAAACGGTCCAAAAGTCCTTCAACAGCGTTTGTCCAAGGCTATTCAGCCGGTGGACAAAAAAGTGGACATATCATTGGAGTGAAAAATCTGCTTGTTTTAGCGCATTATTGCAGAAAAAGTGTTGGTTTTCCCATCCTGCTGATGCTCCTACTGATCACTTTTGAATGTTGTAAAAAGACGGAAACCGTAAGCCCTGATGAACATCAGCGCTTACAAGAACTGGTAGCGGTGGCTGACAGCCTGAGTGAACAGGATCTTAACGCCCGTTTAGCATTGCTTGGGGAAACAAGTCGCGACAGTTTTTATCAACAATCTATAGAACAATGCTATTCCAGGATTGATTCTTCATGTATAGAGCACTATATCAGTCTTTATAAAATGGCGTTTCCAAATAATCCTGAAGTCAACGCTTTCTGCGACTTTTACAATGCCGTTACCTATCAATGGGCAGGCCGATATGAGGCTGCGGAAATTTCTTACGCCAAAGCGTTTGATTTTTACAGTACAACACAAAACAACTTTAAAAAAGCAAATATTTTACTAGCCAGGGGTGGGAACATGGGTATCCAAGGCAAAATGTCTCAGGATATAAATTTTAAGTACAAGGCGCTTGAGTATCTAAAACTAAGCCGTGACAGCGCTGGAATATTTGCCGCGTCTTTAATGCTGGCAAACACCCTGGCAAACAACCGCGATTTCAACAAGGCTCTCGAAATTACGCAGGAAATCCTTCCGCAGATGATGTCAAAAGATGACCCCGCTGGTCAATCTTATGGGTTCATCGTGCAAGGCAAATCATTTAGCGGTATAAAAGATTATGAAAATGCCCTTAAAAGCATGGGAGAGTGCTTACATATCCGAAAAACAGCAAACGGCGCGCCTCAAAGTCAAATTTTTGAAGCCTATTACTGGTACTGTAAATGCCTGCTGGATTTGAACCGTATTGACGAAGCCATTGACTCTTTGCAAGTGGCCGAACGCCTGATCAACAAAGTAACCAATCATCAGTTACTTCCGGTATTTTACAACACACTGGCCAAAGCATTGCAATTAGATGGCCAGCTCAGTAAAGCGGAAGAATATGCCCAAATTTGCTTACAGCTGACCTCGAAGCGAAAAGAGATGCACGCAACGATGAGCTCCAATAAAATCCTGTATGAAATAAGCAAACAACAAGGCCGGTATTCAGAGGCGCTCAAATACCATGAAATGTATCAAATTGCAAGCGACTCTATTTTTTCTGTGGAAAAAGAGAAGACCATCCAACGTTTAACCACTCAGTTTGAAACCCGCGAAAAGGAAGAAAAAATCGTATCGTTAACCCGCGAAAACAGTTTGTCCAAACAAAGAAACTGGTGGATCACGGGCACTTTTGGTCTATTAATTTTTGGTATCTGGTACACTTTCCGACTGAAGTTACAGCGCAAAAAAGCAGAACTCATGCTTGAATCCGAGCGTTTTTCCCAACAAGCCAAACTACACGAAGCAGAAAACGAGCACAACAGAAAGAGACTTGAAGATTACGCTCAAATGCTCATTGACCGCAATGAAAAAATTGCGGAATTAAACCGGCAAATACAACATGAAAATTCGGCACCCGAACAATCCACCGCCGCTGACGAAAACGATTTTCTGGCCAGTCAAATTTTCAATCAGTCTATCCTCACTCCCGAAGACTGGGAAAAATTCAAGGCGCATTATGAACTGGTTTTCCCGGGATTCATGGCCTCTATCCGATTTCAATATCCGGAAATATCTCCGGCTGAATTACGCATTTTGATGCTTGATAAAATGGGGCTTTCAACCAGGGAATGCGGAAGTGTTCTGGGTATTAGCCAGGATTCAGTAAAAAAGGCGAGGTATCGTATCCGAAAAAAATACAGTACATTACTTACCTCCTCAGACTAAGAGTGTGTTCGGGAATTGGGTTTGTGCCGAACGAGGGAAAATTTGATTTTGATCAAGGCAAAATTTGCAGTCTTAGCCGGGTTCTAAGGCGAAAATTTTAACGCCGAGCAGAATTAAATTTTTCGAGAGCA
>JADZBJ010000264.1 GCA_020852155.1 Saprospiraceae bacterium
ATAAGGGTAAACAGCATCGAACCATAATTGGGAATACCGAGAATGATGCCGCCTGCCACGTTGCGCCAGTTGAAGCGAAGCGTACCGCGCATCCAGCCCCACAAACATATAGCGCCGCCTATCAAGCCTGCCGTTCCGAACACAGTGCAGATAAACGTCGGGTCGCTCATGTCGGTCAGCCGCTCTTTATTGACGCGCACAAACAGGACTTCCAGAATACCGGCCAATATCCAGGTGACGGCTGGTACCCAAATCAATTTGCCGGAAATGGCGTGATGTTGTTCTGTTGTTGCATCGTTTTGTTTCTTCGGCCAGTTGACCAGAACAATAGCCGACAAAGCCAGGACAAAGCCAGCCAATTTAGCCCAGCCAGCCGACTCGTGATACACCAGAATAGCGTAGGGAACCGTCATCAGGATGGACATTTTCTGCATCACCTGACTGATCGTTACACCAAAGTACCTGACCGTTGCCGCCGCCGCCGTAAATCCGCTGATAAATATGCCGCCTAAAACGAGCGCATAGGGCATCCATGACTGCGAAAAATGTTCGGGCTGTACCGGAAACCTTCCAAGGTGAATCGTACCGCACGTGACACAAGTCGCATAATTGAAAACGATAGCCTGAAAACTGTCCACACCATAACGGGCGTACAATTTAAATATAAAGCCAAGCAGGACCGAGCACAGAATGGCCAGAAGTATAAATATCATGTAAAAAAGGTGCAGCGGCGTCCACCCGTAGGGGGAAGGCTTGCCCTTCCCCTCCACAACGGGCAGTATTCACCAAATTAAACATTGGGAAAAAAGAACATTTAAAATGTTCAGACCCAAAAAACATTTAATGTTCAATACAAGAAACATTTAATGTTCAGACCCAAAAAACATTTAAAATGTTCAGACCCAAGAAACATTTATTGTTTCGTCCAGGAAACATTTATTGTTTCGTCCAAGAAACATTTATTGTTTCGTCCAGGAAACCCCGTCTTTGCCATCTTTCACGGCAATACCGATCGCCTGAAGCGAATCACGGATTTTATCGCTGGCTGCCCAGTCTTTCTGAGCGCGGGCATTGGCACGGAATTCAAGCACCAGATTCATCAGACCTTCGACTGTACCGCCATCGCTACCGCTGTCGGATTCATCTTTCAAGCCGAAAATATCAAAAATCAGGGTTTGAAAAACGACTTTGGTTTTTTCAAGCACCCAAGGCGACACCTCCGAGGCTTCGATCTGCTTATTTACCAGTTTGTTGATATATCCACCCAACTCGTTCAGGGATGCAATGGCAATGGCCGTGTTAAAATCGTCGTCCATGCCTTCAAAGGCCGTTTCCATGAGGGCCAGCATTTCGCGGTCGGTATTGGTTTCAGAACCATCGAAATTGCGGGCGTCAACAGGCAGGTTTTGAACCAGCTTATTGATTTCCATCAGTTTTTTAAACCCTTTTTCTGCGGCTTGCAGCGCCTCGTCGGTGATGTCGAGTGTGCTGCGGTAATGCGCCATCAACATAAAGAAACGCACCACCATCGGCGAATACGACTTACTCGTATGAGTGCTGGTACCAGAGAATAATTCCAGTGGAGAAATGGTATTCCCATCGCTTTTGCTCATTTTTTTACCGTTGAGCAACAGCATATTGGTGTGCATCCAGTAATTGGCTGGTGCGCAACCGCAAGCGCCGTGGTTTTGAGCCACTTCGTTTTCGTGGTGCGGAAATTTCAGGTCGTTACCGCCGCCGTGAATATCAAAGGTTTTACCGAGGTATTTGGTACTCATGGCGCTGCATTCCAGGTGCCAGCCAGGGAAACCGACCGACCACGGACTTTTCCAGACCATGATGTCTTCGGGGCGCGCTTTCATCCAGATAGCAAAATCGGCAGGATGTTCCTTTTCGCCCTGATTTTTCAACTCACGGGTTTCTGAATATAAATCATCCAGTACGCGGCCGGAAAGTTGACCATAAACGCCCGGGGTTGTTTCTGCAAATTTCGGGACATTGAAATAAACCGAACCATTGCGTTCGTAAGCCAGTCCGCGAGCCAGAATATCCTCCACCATTTCTATTTGTTCGGGAATGTGTCCGGTTGCGCGTGGTTCAATACTTGGCGGCAGCGTATTGAAAATGCGCATCATATCGTGGAAGCCCACGGTATATTTCTGCGCCACTTCCATCGGTTCGAGGCGTGCCAGTTTGGCGCCTTTGGCCATGCGGTCTTCACCATCATCCGTCAGGTGGCCAACGTCGGTGATATTGCGCACGTAGCGGACTTTGTAGCCCAGGTGCAACAAATACCGATAAATCATATCGAAGCTGGCAAACGTCCGGCAATTGCCGAGGTGCACGTCATTATACACGGTCGGGCCACAGACATACATACCGATATGCCCTTCATGTATGGGTTGAAATGCCTCTTTTTTACCTGTTAGTGTATTGTATATTTTGAGCGTACGCTTCATGATGAGTGGTGAGTGATTAGTGGTGAGTGATTGGTGGTTAGCGGTTAGTGATTAGTTTCTCAACATGAGTAGTTGTAAAACTAATCACTCACCGCTAACCGCTTACCACTCACTAACGGTTCATTGATTCCAAAAATTCCTCGTTGCTGTTGGAGTTCATCATGTGTTTCTTCATGAATTCCATGGCTTCTTCCGGCTTCATATCAGCCAGGTGATTGCGCAGGATGAACATACGTTGCAATGTATCGCGATCCAGCAGGAGGTCTTCGCGGCGTGTGCTGGATTTGGTGAGGTCAACGCTTGGATACAGGCGGCGGTTGGCCAGGTTGCGGTCGAGTTGCAACTCCATGTTACCCGTACCCTTGAATTCTTCGAAGATCACCTGGTCCATTTTGGAGCCTGTATCTATCAGCGCTGTGGCCAGGATGGTCAGCGAGCCGCCGCCTTCGATAGCGCGTGCAGCACCGAAGAATTTCTTTGGCTTTTGCAGTGCCGTGGCTTCCACACCGCCGGTGAGTACTTTGCCGGATGCCGGAGCAACGGTGTTATAGGCACGGGCCATACGCGTGATGGAATCGAGCAGAATCACCACGTTATGTCCGCATTCGACCATACGTTTTGCTTTTTCCAGGACGATATTGGCGAGGCGAACGTGATTTTCGGCCGCTTCATCGAAAGTTGATGCCACGACTTCCGCTTTTACGCTGCGGCGCATATCCGTTACCTCCTCCGGGCGTTCGTCAATCAATAGCACGATCACATAACACTCCGGGTGGTTTTTGGTAATGGCATTGGCGATATCCTTGAGCAGGAATGTCTTACCGGTTTTAGGTTGAGCGACGATCAATCCGCGCGGGCCTTTGCCGATAGGCGTAAATAACTCAATGATACGGTTGCCAAAGTCGCGACCTGTCGGGCTGGTCAGCAGATTGAATTTGCTGGTTGGGAACAGCGGTGTCAGGTAATCAAAAGGTACGCGGTCGCGCACATCTTTTGGGTCGAGACCGTTGATTTTACTGACGCGCAGCAAGGCAAAATATTTTTCACCCTCTTTAGGTGGGCGAATGGCGCCGCGAACTGTATCGCCGGTTTTCAGGCCGAAAAGTTTTACCTGTGAAGGCGATACATAAATATCGTCGGGGCTGGTCTGATAATTATAGTCCGGCGAACGGAGAAAGCCGTATCCATCGGGCATCATTTCCAGCGTACCCAGGCCTTCTACTACGCCGTCGAGTTCGACATCGAAACGCTCACGGGGCATTTGCGGCATAACCTCCTGCGCTTCGGCTGACGCCTGTTGATCGCCGGAGGCCGGACGACGCACCACTACGGCATCATCATCTTCCTCCATATTGTTATTAACGGCTACGAACTCCTCTTCTTCCAGGTTATGGAGGCGTTCAGCCTCTTGATCTACGAAAGCGGGATTGTTGCGGTTTGGGTTGCGGTTGCGACGATCTTCCCAGCGATCGTTGCGTTGTGGGCCGCGGTCGTTAGTGCGTTGCTGATTGCGGTCGCCACGCTGATCGTTGCGCAGTTGGCCTCGGTCATTAGTGCGTTGCTGAGTGCGGTCGCCGCGAAGATCATTGCGCTGTTGGCCGCGGTCGTTAGTGCGTTGCACAGGTTCCTGTTCGCGTTCTGGTTGTTGCCGCGGAGGCGCCTCGTTTTGATCTGGCGCATTAACCGGCGCGTCTATGTTGCGACCACTCGGTTGCGCATCTCGCCCCTGGCGTGGGGCCCGGTTTGATACAATCGGCGTTCCAATTGGGCTGACTGGCGGCGGAGTATCGTGTAACGGGCGCTCGACGTTATCGTCGCCCATTTTGATCACTTTACGCGGACGGCGGCCTGTCTGTGGATTAGGCTCGTCCACCACAGGTACAT
The DNA here is from genome assembly GCA_020852155.1 of Saprospiraceae bacterium. Taxonomy (GTDB): domain Bacteria; phylum Bacteroidota; class Bacteroidia; order Chitinophagales; family Saprospiraceae; genus M3007. The sequence continues at coordinate 4,344 of JADZBJ010000264.1, forward strand.
CTTTGCTGGTAGATTTTTCAGCCAGTGCCTGTTCGTCGAGGATTTTGTAAATAAGGTCTTGCTTGGTCATTTTGGCAGCGCCTTTGACGCCAAGTCGGTGAGCAATCTCACGGAGTTCTGAAACCAGCTTATCGTTGAGCTGAAGTATGTCGTACATGACAGATTTGGGTGATTTTTTTTGAAAAAACGCATGTTGAATGCCGCGATAGGGCACTGAAGAGCAACACGCCAGGTGGGAGAATCAGTAAAATTCGATAAAAAACAATGGTGAAAAGGTAGGACAGCGCTATTGCTTTATCCTGAACTATGAGAAAATTTTCGCTAATTCGGTTTATGGAAAGTTTTGTCTTTGGGCGCCATCGCCGCAGAAATTTTGGAAAATTTCGGCAAAACAAATACAACTATGGCGTGGGAAACAGGATAACCTGCTCGGCAGGAACTGCCAGTGGAGGTACTGAACGTCACAAAGGTAAGCCTTATTTGATTTTCACCCTATCTTGCCGCAAAATTTTAGTTCGAGAAAAAAATGCTTCAACTTAAAGTCATTCGCGAAGAAAAAAAACGCATCGCCGCTGGCCTGCGTAAACGCAACTGGAGCCCGGCTCAGGTGAAGGTGCTGGATCGTATCATCAAAAAAGATGATGAGCGCCGCGCTACACAAAAATCGCTCGACGATGCCCTCGCAGAAAGCAACCAACTGGCCAAGCAAATCGGCGACCTTATGAAGTCGGGTAAAAAGGATGAAGCCGAAAGCCTGAAAGGCCGGGTAGCCGACCTGAAAACGCTGGCTAAAAATCTGGAAGAAGCACAGAACAGCATCCGGCTCGAACTGGACGACATGCTGTACTCCGTGCCCAACTGCCCACACAAGAGCGTACCGGCCGGTAAAGACGCTGAAGATAACAAGGTGGCCAAGGACTGGACCAAACCATTCCCTGCGCTGGCTGACGATGCGCAGCCTCACTGGGAACTGGCCAAAAAACACAACCTGTTCGACCTCGAATTAGGCGTAAAACTCACTGGCGCAGGCTTTCCCGTGTATCGCGGCAAAGGCGCCAAACTGCAGCGCGCGCTGATACAGTTCTTCCTCGACGAAGCCACCAAAGCCGGTTACGAAGAAATTCTGCCGCCGCACCTGGTCAATGCTGATTCAGCACGCGGCACCGGACAGTTGCCCGACAAAGAGGCGCAGATGTACCATTGCACCCTTGACGACCTGTACCTCATCCCGACGGCAGAGGTGCCTGTGACGAATATCGTTCGCGACGAAATTCTGTCGCTGAAAGACCTGCCCATCCGCATGACGGCTTACACGCCCTGTTTCCGCCGCGAGGCCGGTTCATACGGCGCACACGTGCGCGGCCTGAATCGGGTACACCAGTTCGACAAGGTGGAAATCGTTCGTATCGAACACCCTGACAATTCCTATAAAGCCCTGCAAGGCATGTTGCGCCACGTAGAAGGCATTATGAAAAAACTGGAACTCCCCTATCGCATTCTGCTGCTTTGCGGCGGTGATATGGGCTTTGCTTCCGCCAAAACCTACGACTTCGAAGTCTGGTCTGCCGCTCAAAAGCGCTGGCTGGAAGTCAGCTCTGTTTCTTGCTTTGAAACATTTCAGTCTAACCGCCTGAAAACGCGCTTCCGCGACGAATCGGGTAAAATCGAACTGGCCCATACCCTCAACGGTTCAGCCATGGCACTGGCCCGCATCGTAGCCGCACTGCTGGAAAACAACCAGACGCCCGAAGGCATTCGAATCCCGAAAGCACTCCAGCGCTACACCGGATTCAAGATCATTGATTAAAACCATTGCTCTGAACCCAACTTTTCAAATTTCAAATTTCAAATTTCAAATTTCAAATTTCAAATTTCAAATTTCAAATCGTATATTTTTTTAATTTGAAATTTGAAATATCACATTTGAAATTTGAAAGGTTTTGGGGGAGAGAATAAAATGCTGACTGTTATGCAAGAATGGCCGTTATGGGAAATATTTATTCGTTCGAAGCAAGGGCTTAGCCACAAGCACGTTGGCAGCCTGCACGCTGCTGATGCTGCCATGGCTATCGAGCATGCGCGCGACGTTTATACGCGCAGGAACGAAGGCATCAGTATATGGGTTGTGGAATCGAGTCATCTACATGCCAGCACAGAAGATGCGGCTGCTTTTTTTGACCCGGCCAATGATAAGGTGTATCGCCATCCTACATTTTACGACCTGCCGCCTGAATTACGACACATGTAGTTGATGTGACAATGTGATGATGCAAAAATCACGTTTGTTCATCCATAAAAATCAGGAAAATCCAATCCTGCATATCTGTAAATCCCGCAAATCCTGATCTATAGTCAACCCAAAGTGGTTTTGAACAAGTCTTGTCTGTAAATCCTTCAAAATCAAGGAAATCAATCATAGAAATCTTCAAAATCACTTAAATCAGGGTATAAAACAAGAAAAGCCGCAATGCTCTTTTGCATCGCAGCGGTTTCCCTGTATCTATAATCTCATGAAAATTGTCGTGTGGGTCAATGTCTGTCGGTGAGTAACGTTGTATTCACTTCGTCGTCATTGATGGTACAAAGGTGCGGCGACTTCAGATCGTGCGAAAGGACAGCCATCGGGCTATTATCGCCCGGTATTTTCGAAGACAATTTTGATATTTTTTTGCATTAAAATATTGAAAATCAAATATTTACATTCTTCCAATAACGCATTTTTTCGCACCTTTTATGTCGCGCAGGGCATTTATTTCCAGGAATATTTCACCGAATTACGACTTTTTCCGCATCCTGACGGCCGAAGGTTGGGAGGTTAATGGCGAATCTTTGGTGCGATTGACGCCCGTTCCATTCGACGAACTTCCTGAAAGCGACTGGATATTTTTTTCCAGCGGTCATGCGGTGCGTTTCTTTTTCGAACAGGTGAAAAATATTCCCGAACGAAAATGGGCGGCCATTGGTGCGGGTACGGCTTCGTC
>JADZBJ010000265.1 GCA_020852155.1 Saprospiraceae bacterium
AAGGCACTAAGGCACACGAAGATACACTAAGAAAATCCGCGTAAATCTATCATGTCCGCGTCATCCGCGTTTCACCACTAAGGCACTAAGGCACACGAAGATACACTAAGAAAATCCGCGTAAATCCGTCATGTCCGCGTAATCCGCGTTTCACCACTAAGGCACTAAGGTTCCACTAAGATTCACTAAGAAAATCCGCGAATCCGCGTAAATCCGTCATGTCCGCGTAATCCGCGTAATCCGCGTTTAAATCCTGATAAAAAAAGCGCCATCACCGAAATAATCCGGGATGGCGCAGTCACATCAAAAAGTAAAAAAGTGTTGCGTCGGAAAATTCAAACCACCGACGCGTAATCTTAGTTTCTAATCACAGCTACGTCGCCTTTGAAGAGGACGACTTCACCGTCAATGAATTCAATTTCAGCATAGTACACGAACACAGCAGGATTGGCTTCTTTGCCTTTGATTCGGCCATCCCAGCCGTGCGCAGGGCTGTCCGGGAAGAAGTTGCGGTATTCATGTACAGAAGAACCCCAACGATCGAACACCAGGAATGACCTTACAATCTTGATGTCTTTGTAATCGCTTGGGTACATTCTGAATACGCTGTTTTCCGGATTTCCGGTCGGATCAAACACGTTCGGGAAATAAACCAGACGTGATTTATCCACAATAACATCGCGAGAATCTACGGCTTTGCAACCATTGGTATCCACTGCCGTGACCTGATAGCGAATGCTGTACAGCGGCTGGAATTCCTGATCAATTGGCGTGCTGACCGGATTAACCAGTGTTGTGTCCAGGCGTGTTACATCGCTGAGGATATCATCGAGTGTAATGGCGATGGTCTGACCAAGGTGAATGGTCGTGTCCGGGCCGAGGTCAATGGTAAACGGCTCTGGTTCGTCAATTTCGATGGTTGTTTCCAATTCGCAACCATGCGCGTCCTGTACGAGCAGATCGTGTATGCCCGGAGGCAGTGAAGTGAATACCAGGGTATTCGTCAACGGACCATTATCCAGCGAATACAGGTAAGGAGGCGTACCACCCGTTACAGCACCGAGGTTAATTGCGCCATTGGTTTCACCAAAGCAGCGTACGTCGCGCACATCCCTTTCGATGGTCTGCGGCGTATCGTCATCCACGGTTACGGCCACGGAACTGGTTGAGATACAACCGTTGTCTGTATTGGTTACCAGCACCTGATACAAACCGGCCTGACTAACCGTTGGTGTAGAAGACGTACCACCGGAAAGGATGCTGCCATTCTGTGTTGACCAGACATAAGTGTAAGTACCTGGCACTGTGATGTTGGCAGCGAGGCCGACCTGATTGGTTGTGCAATTGAGCATATCCGGCTCGTCAAGGTCAACGGCTGGTTCTGCTACATCGGCAGTTACCACATCGCCTGTGTTGTTTTTACAGCCGTTTGGCGCAGTAGCCGTTACAGAGTAAGCGCCGGGCATGGTCACAATCGGGTTCTGTTGGTTCTGGTTGCTGGCGTTGATGCCAGGGCCAGACCAGGTCCAGGTGGCTTGTGGTGTGTTAATCGAGTTGGCTGTCAATTGAATGCTGGTAATCGCACAGGTCAATTCTCCAACGGTCATGGACACAGACGGGATGCTGGCATCAGGCGTCACGACGGCTACTGCAGATGAAGTACAGCCGTTAGTGCCTGTAACAACAATTGTGTAGTTACCCGTCGCTGTTACAGTTGCCGATGGAGATGCCGAAGTGAATCCACCCGGGCCACTCCACAGATAGGTAGCACCCTGTGCCTGCGAGTTACTAACGATATTAGCGGTTGTTACAAAGCAAGTAATGGTATCACCTTGCGCCGAAACACCCGGCAAATTGACATTCTGCGTGACGTTAGAAGTGAACAATGATGTACATCCGCTGGAAGCGGTAGCCACCAGGGTATAGGTACCAGGTTCTGTTACAGATGGGTCTTCCTGCGTAGAAGTGAATCCATTAGGGCCATTCCACAGGAAGGTTACGCTTGGCGTCAAAGTGGTTGTATTCAATGTAACTGCTGTTGCAGCGCAAGTCAGCGAATCTACCTGAACAGCCAAATCCGGTACTGTAGGGTCTTGTGTAACCGAGGCTGTAGCAGTGCTGGAGCAACCATTGACCAAGTCAGTAATAACAACAGTATAAGTACCTGAGTTGCTAATATCATTCGGATTTTGCGCGCTGGAGGTGTAGCCCCCAGGACCACTCCAGGCGTAGGAAACGCCGCTTGTTGAAGTACTGGAAGTGATTTCAATTGTCGGGAAGTTGCAGTCAATCTGCCCGCCTGCTGCTATTACGGCTTGAGGCGCCTGTGTATTTTCCAATACTGTCAGGGTTGGCGCAGAAATACAACCATTGGGCGCTGTAACCGTGTAGGTATAAACGCCATCCTGACTGACTGTCAGGTTAGACTGGGTAGATGTTTGTCCGTTAGGCAACGTCCAGATGCCTGTTGCTCCAGTTGTAGCAATTACGCTAGTCAGGTCAAGGCTTGTCACATCGCAAGTGATGGTACCTGCACCCGCAAGTGTAACATCCGGCGACAATGTATTTTCAGCCACGATTGCTGTCGTACTGGCCGTACAAGCATTTAATCCGGTCACGACAAGCGTGTAAGTGCCATCCAGTGTCACTGTCGGATTTTGCTGATTTGACGTAAACTGGTTAGGACCGCTCCACAGGTAAGTTACGTTAGCGGTTTGCGATCCGCCGACCAGTACAGCTTGCCCGGAAATACAGTCAATGGTATCACCTGTTGCTGTGCAAGTCGGCGCCATGATATTTTGTGACACATCTACTGACCATGTCGAAGTACAGCCATTTTGAGCGGTTACTGTCAACAGGAAAGTACCAGGTTGATCAGTCGTTGGGTTTTGGGCCGTTGGATTGCTCACACCGGGGCCGCTCCACAGATACGTAACGCTACCAGTTGGCGAAGAGCCCATCAGCGTCGTGGTCAGGTCATCGCAGTCGAGGTTGTTGGTCGAAACGGCATTTGCGCCCGGCAGAACAGCATCCAGAATAACGGTGGCCGTCGCAGTGGTTGTACATCCGTTCGGACCAGTTACAGTCAGGGTGTAAAGGCCATCTGCTGTAACGGTCGGGTCTTCCAGGTTGCTGACAAAACCATTAGGGCCTGTCCAACCGAAAGAAGCGCCAGTTGTGGCCGAAATACCATCAATTTGTGCAGAAGTAATCGTACAAGTCAATGTATTGCCATCTGCATCCGCATTTGGATTTGTAATATCCTGATTTACAGTAACCTGCGTTGTTGTTGTACAGCCATTTTCTGAAGTCGTAGTCAGTGTATAAACGCCATCGTCAGTGACCATTGGGTCTTCCACACTGCTGACAAATCCGCCAGGGCCTGTCCATGAAATGGTTTGTACCGGAGAAGCAGGATTCGCTGTAATCGTGGCGTTAATGCCTACTGTTGTAACATCACAAGTGAGGGTTACAGGAGCAACAGCAGTCAAAGAAGGCACACCAGTATTCAACGCCACCTGAGCAGTATTGGCTGATGTACAACCGTTAGCGCCGGTCACTGTAACAGTATAAGTACCTGTAAGGCTTACTGTCGGGTTTTGTTGTACGGTATTAAATCCTGACGGGCCTGCCCACTGGAACGAAGTACCCGCAGTTGTGTTAGCAAAAATTTGCACCTGAGTCGCGCTGCATGTAATCGTATCACCGGCTGTCAATAAATCGGGCGAGACCTTATCTTCATCCACCAATATTGTTTCGGCATCGGTACAGCCATTGGCCGCAGTAACCGTGACAGTGTAGTTACCCGTTAACGTTACAGTTGGCGTTTGCGAAACAGAGTTAAAGCCGCCGGGGCCAGACCATTGATAGGTGGATGGCAAGGTCGAACTGGCATTCAGTACCAATGAAGGATTGGCACAGGTAAGAATGCCTGTTGTCGAGGAAGCCACCGGTGCATTCTGGTCGGCCAGGATATTGGTCGTAGCGCTGGAAGTACAGCCGTTTTGGGCAGTTACGACCAATGTGTAAGGGCCAGCATCCTGAACCGTCGGATTTTGTTCAATAGAAGTGAAAGTGCCGGGGCCTGTCCACATCCAGGTAACATTGCTCGTTGGTGAATCACCTTGCAAGGTAAAGTTCGGATCAGCGCAAGTTAACGTGCCACCCGAAGCCGTAGCCATTGGTTCGGCATTATCCAAATCCACAAAAGCCGTTGCGAGTGCGGTACAGCCATTTGGGGCAGTAGCAACCAGTGTATACGTGCCATCCAGTGTAATGGTCGGATCTTCATCAGTTGAGTTAAATCCGCCAGGGCCAGACCATTGTAAGGTCGTGTTAGGAGATGCACCACCATTCAGTACGATAGAATTAATCAAACAATTCAATGTGCCGCCGCTTGCTGACACTGAAGGCACACCTGCATCCGGATCAACCTGCGCTGTTTCAGTGCTGGTGCAACCATTAGCAGAAGTGACTGTAACAGTGTATGTGCCAATCGTTGATACGGTATTAGTTGCCTGGTTGGACGAATATCCGCCTGGGCCAGACCACAAGTAAGTCACATTCGAAGTCATAGACGACGCCGAGATGGTCGTACTGCTTTGAGAACAAGTAATAATACCTCCCGTAGCAGAAGCGTCGGGCGCTGTAAAATCGCCGGCAACATCCGCTACTGCTGTTGCTATGCAACCATTAGATGCTGTTACAGTCAGCACATATGAGCCCGGCAATGTCACACTCGGATTTTGTACATTTGAAACAAAGCTACCGGGGCCAGTCCAACCCCAGGTAACACCCGTTGTGTTGGAACTTCCAGCCAGGTTAATATTCTGGACACCACAACTGACCGTGCCGCCACTTGCGCCGGCATCAGGCAGGTTAGTATCGCCTGTTACCTGTGCATTGGCCGTGGTCGTACATCCATTTGTTCCGGTAATCGTAACGGTGTAAGTACCCGCTGCATTGGCAGAAACTGATTGGCCAGCGGCTGAGAAGCTGTTAGGGCCAGCCCAGTTGAACGTTGCGCCGGTTGCGCCGGTTGTAGCGTTCAGGCTTACAGATGGCGTAGGGCAACTGATGACGCCATTGACGTTGGCATTGCCGCCCGGCGTAGCATTATCCAGGTTAACCGTTGCTGTTGCCGTTGAGTTACAACCATTTAGCGGGTTGGTTACCGTGACAGTGTATGTACCGGATGTTGTTACAGTTGGCATTTGCTGGGTTGAGGAGAATCCTCCCGGCCCGGCCCACAGGAATCCGGGATTGGCCACATTCGAACTGGCGGAAATCGTCGAAGACGTCGTCGCACAGGTTAGCGTCGTATTGGTCGTACTGGCCTGAGGCGGCGTCGTATTCCCCGATACGGTTGTTGTGGCAGTGGAAGCACAACCGTTGGATGAGCTGGTTACAGTTACGGTATAAACACCAGCCTGTGTAGCTGTTGGATTGGCTGTACTGGCACTAAATCCGCCAGGGCCAGACCAGACATACGTCGGATTGGTGGCATTGGTGGTTGAGTTGAGCTGTACGCTGGTTGTAGTACACCCGATGACCCCAACCGTTGAGGCTGTAAGGTTCGGCGGTGTGGTATTGCCCAAAACCTGATAATGTGCTGTGTCTTTACACTGTGTTGCACCGCCATTGGCGCTGATGTTCAGTACCCAGGTGCCAGGTTGAGTTACAACAATGGAGTTCTGGTTACTGATAATCTGATTGGTTTGCAGGTTCTGCCAGTAGATAGAAATATTACTTCCCTGGGTCATACCGACAGAAGTCAACGTGACGCTGTTATTATTACAGGAAAGCGTGCCACTGGCAACGATTTCTGCTTCCGCCTGAAGAATTTGAACAAAGACATTCACTGTACTGTCGCAACCATTGACAGATTGACAGGAAATATTTTGAATTCCGCTTTCAGAAATTTCTTCACCGCAAACAGTAAATGTGCCAGGATAGCAGATGTACTGAGGAGGCAATGTTGAGAAAAGCGGTGGCTTGATGGTTACCAGCTGGCGAACGACACTATCGCAACCCTGATAAGAGGTCATAGTGGTTTGATAGGTTCCAGAGGTGAACACATCATCTCCCCAGGGAGTGGTATATGGCGCATCTTCATTACAGATGACGGCAGGCATCATTTGTGTTGGCGGAATGGGCACAACATTGACGGTACGGCAGATAAACGGATTGTCCTGGTCGCAAGAGTTGACTGGTTGAACACAAATTTGACCTGAACCGTTGGTCAGACCAGCCGTGATCGTGACCACATTACCTGAAGGCGCATTGAACGTACCTGCTCCGTCATTTCCATTAACTTGCCAGCCTGGAGGCACTGTCCAGTTATAGGCGCCTGCATTGGCCACAACCGGAATCTGATAAACAGCCGATCCACCCGGGCAAATGGTTGCCGGGCCTTGAATAGCGCCGGTTGGCCCAAGCGGCTGCGCAATAACAGCGCTTGGCGGGCTGACGTTGATACTAAAATCGCATTCACCTCCGGCGTAACCATCAATCATCAGGTAATAGTTCACACCGGGAATCATGGCATTGGTAGAAATACTGACAGGTTGGTTCGCATTGCCCGCAGAGCCGCCGTTACAGGCGATCGGGCCGGAAGAACCGCAGGTTTCATACAACGCGATTTGAATACCGTTTGAGTTTGCACAGTTGAACGAAGTAGCCGTAAAGGTGGCCGAACTCGCACCGGCGATAAAGCCTAACCACTGTTCATTTTCAATGGTACCGCAAAAGCCCGGCGCACTGCCTTGAGAATAGCCCGTAGACTGACCTACATAACCATTGAAATTGCAATAAATACAAGCGCTAAAGCAATCGTCTGCTGCTGGCTCGGTATTGGTAGGACATGGGTCCGGAACCTGAGCATAAGCCGTTACGGCCCCTAATACCCACAAACACAATAAGAGTAGTTTTTTTTGCATTGCACCTAGAGATGAAAAGGTTGTTGAAAAAAGCAAGCTGAAACCCGCCCAAAACCATGAGGCCAGGGCGGGTTGATTAATCATTTTTTTCATTAGGACATTTGGGCTGTTTTCAATTCATTTTATCGCAAGGGTCATAATTTAAAAAATTTTATAAAGTATTCTCGTGTTTATTCGCTTGCAAAGGAAATAAATGCCTTTGAAGAATTATGAGTGCAGGTACTAGTATTAACTAAAAAGTATCTACCGGTAAACTGTAATATCGCCTTTGAACAGGACTTCTTCGCCATCAATAAAACGCACCAGCGCATAGTAAACAAAGACGCCCAGTTGTACGTCCTTACCCCTGAACTTGCCATTCCATCCGCGATTTGGATCAACCGGCTTGAACTTTTCATCGTAATAAACCTGATTGCCCCAACGGTCAAAAATCTGGAAAGTCAAGACTTCCTCAGCATCCCGCCCACCCATAATCGCAGCTATTTGATTGTTGTCGTCGTCAAGTTTGATAATGTTCGGGATGTAGATATGGCGCGTATCGTCTACATAAACATACGTTCGGTCGGTAGCCTTACATCCACTGCTGTCAATCACTTCTACGGCAACCTGAACGGATGCAAGCGGATAAAAATCCTGCTGTATCCAGCCAGCCTGTAACGGATTCAATAAAGGTGTCCAGATGATGGTATCAATAACAGCACCCGGATTAAGTTGAAGAAGAACATGCGCAGAATCACCCAATTCAATCGTTGCATTCAAACCAAGTTCAGGTGTCAATTTTTCAGGCTCTTCTATCAAGATGGAGTCATAAACCTGCTCACAACCGTTAGCATCCACCAATACAATGCTGTGTTTTCCAGGGATAATAGGGAAGAATGAATGACCTGATTTGTAAGGCCCGCCATCAATCGAAACCAGCACCGGCGGTGAAGCGCTCTGAATAGAATCCAGATCAATACGTCCGTTCTTTTCACCAAAACACCTTACGCCAATGGCCTTCACTACGGCTTGAGGCGGGGTATTAACAGCCGTCACGGAAACAGGATCCTGATCGGTACAACCGTGAATACTGCTGACCAGCAACCGGTACTGACCAGCGGAATCCACCTCGATTTTTGCAGTTGTCGCAATCGTGTCATTACCCAAGAGCCAGGAATAAGTCCATTCGCTGCCAACGCTCGTTAAATTTCCGCCAAGATTGGCCGTGGGTTCATTACAAGTAATGGTTTGATCACTGCCTGCATCCGCTGTCGGATTGGCATGAACGACTACGCCAACCGCCACTGAATCGGACGGACAAGGTGCTGCGGCCTGTATCGTATAGGCAAACGGATATGAACCCGCTGCAAGGCTTGCACTCTGTAACTGGCCGGTCGAAGCATTCAACAAACCGGCACCAAGTGGGCTATTTGATACATATTTCCAATGACCGCCCGGCGTTTCACCTTCGATTAAGGTAGTCAAATTAACACTGGTCACTGCGCCTGCACAAAATTCAGCAGGCGACGTCGGCAAACCTGCGTCAACGGGTTGGCTGACTTGTACTGTAATCTGCTGGCTTAATGGAGTTGAACAAACCGGATTGGTACCATCCGAAACAGATACGAGCGAATAAATGGTCGTTTGTTGCGGTACAACAGTTTGCGTTACAGGTAAGGCGTTGTTTAACACCAGGGATTGGTTCGATGTGCCGTCAAACCAGGTTATTTCCAATGGCAACTCGCCAGTAGCGCCAAAAGTCAGTACGGCATCACTGCCCGAACAAATCGTCGTAGCACCGGCCAGGGTGGCTGTCGGCAACGGTTTCCATGACACCGGAGTACCCGGCGCAACGGACAGGCACGGATCCTGAAGATCAATATTTCCGTTGTTGTTATTGCCCGCAACAGCAGAAATGTAGTATATTTTACCAGTTTCAAATGTTGGACTATACGCAAAACTCGGCGTCGCGCTGGTCGCAAAAATGGTACCCACGGTACTGCCACTTACATCATGCAGGATAAATTGAATGATATCATTGGCATCGGTGGTTGACTGCCCGTCCCACATAACGGAGGCCGTCTGTCCGGCACAAAATACTGCGGCAGCACTGATCATGGTGCCGGCGTCAGTCGTGCAATTACAATCCTTCGAACCTGCTATTTCAGGGCTTTCACAACCATTGGCATCTACAATGACAAATTGATAGACGCCGGGACTGGTCAATGCGCCCGATGTAAACGTATTACTGCTGAAAGTACCAGACAGCCCGGTTACGGTATAAGGAGCCGAACCATTTTGTGCATTGAAACTCACAACAAAGGAAGTATTGGTACCATCACAGGTTTCATCCAGTGCCGCCAGTTCAGGCGAAGGATTAAACCTGATTTCGACGGAGTCTTTGGCGACGCAAATGCCATTGGTCTCTGTCCAACGGAACGTATATAGTCCGAATGTATCAACCGTTACATTAGTTTGAGGTTGGCCCGGTGTTGCCAATTGCGCAGCGCCAGGGCCACTTGAAAGTGTCCACACACCGCTAAACAGGCTTCCAACAGACTGCAAATCAATACTTTGACCGCAAATTTGATCGTCCGGCCCGGCATTGGGCGTCGGAATTTGGAGCCAGACCACAGGTTGTCCGGGCGTGATACCGAGGCAAGGGTCTAACGGGTTGGGCAATCCTGCCAGGTTATTACCCACAACCTGCGAAATATAATAGGTTTGCCCCAACTGCATACCGGGTTGGAAATTAAACACACCCGTCTGGTTTTGAGCAAATATGTTACCAAGCGTCGCCGCTGCGCCATCGTGCATCACAAAAGCCTTTACGTCATTAGCATCCAGCACAGGGGGCGTCAAAACAGTCGCAGTAGCAGTTCCACCTTCGCACAGGGTGATCGGGGTAAGGGACATTGCTCCGGCATTTGTCGTGCAATTACAACTGTAAGCGCCTGTTACTTCTGCCATCGGGCAGCCATTGGCATCTGTTACATCAAACGTATAACTTGCGCCGTTGGCAAATGCCGTTGAAACAAATAAATCCGATGCTATAGGCTGACCATTGACAGAATAAGGCATTTGGCCACCCGTAATTTGCAATGTCACTGTGAAATTTTCATTGGCTGCATCGCAATTGCGTTCCAGATCCAGCAACGATGGCGAACTATTGAAATTCAATGTCACTTCATCTGTATCTGAACACCCAAAGCGGGTTTCAGTCCATAATAGCTGATAAGAGCCTGATTGAGAAGCCGTCACCAAGGCTGTCGGGCTTGACGGATCATCAAATACGAGATTGCCGCCGACAGGACTACCTACCACAGTCCATACGCCATTACTGGCTGCATCAAGGCTGGCAGACAAAGAGAGTTCCAGATCGCAGGTATTCAAATCCACACCCGCCGACGCCTGAGGGTCGGCATGGAAAATCACAGGCTGACCCTGTGCTACGGACAAGCACGGATCCTGAAAATTAACCGCATTGGCGACATTATTACCGACAACAAATGACACATAATAAGTCGAGTCATAAGACAAGCCCGGCCCAAAGGTGAAAACGCCTGTTTGATTTTGGCTCAGAATGGTACCCAGCAATGTACCTGAATTGGTATGCAGCACATAGGCAGACGTATCATTGGCATCGAGCACCTGACCGCCGAGGTGTTCAGCGGAAATGCTGCCACCGGCACAAACCTCCAAAGGCAAGAGATTCATGGTGCCTGCATTGGTGGCACAAAGGCAGTTGAAAACGCCTTCAATGGCTGCGGAAACACAACCATTAGCATCCTGAATAGTGAAACTGAAAGGCGTATTATTGGGAATCAGCGACGAAGTAAAGGTTGTACCCGAAACCGGCGTGCCATTTACACTGAAAGGCGATGCGCTTCCTGTGATGGGAATAACCACTGAATAATTTTCATTAGTACCATCGCAGATTCTGCTGATTTGTCCGGCCACAGGCGACGCATTCAATTGAATTTGAAGGGTGTCGCTGTCGAGGCATCCGAAATTATCCAGCGTCCAGGCTAACTGATAAGTGCCATTGGCATCAGCGTTGACGGTGGTCGTGCTGTTTTGCGGATTGGCAAAAGTCAGGTTACTACCGGCAGGGCCGGCAATGACGCTCCACATGCCATTTCCATTATTTCCGGCAATATCAATACTCAATCCGCAATTGTCATCATCAGCACCCGCATTGGCTGTGGGATAAGCATGAAAAACAACAGGCTGGCCTTGGGCAACCGAAAGGCAAGGATCCATCAGGTTTGGGCTGCCATTCTGATTATTGCCAACAACATAAGAAACATAGTAGGTGGCATCATAAGTCATGCCAGGCAGGAAACCGAATATCCCTGTATGGTTTTGAGCCAATACCGTACCTAATGACGTGCCGCTGTTGGTATGCAGTACAAAAGCGCCAACATCATTACCGTCGGCGGTCGGAGGGGTTTGTTGTTGAGCCTGAACAGTCATGCCTTCGCAGGCACTTAATGTCGTCAGGTTCATCGTACCGGCATTGGTGAGGCACTGACAATTGTACGCGCCAAAGGCCGTCGGAGAAACACAACCGTTGGCGTCGGTCACGACAAACGAAAACGGAATGCCGTTGGGAACAGGCGCAGAACTGAAAAATCCATTGATAATGACGCCGCCCGTAGAAGCATATGGCGCAAGTCCTCCGGTAACCGGGAAACTGACGGTGAAACTATCGCTGGTGGCATTGCAGTTGAAAGAAATCATCCCTGCCTGCGGAATTTCATTGAAGTGAATCAGCACAGTATCGTGATCTACACAGGTAGTGCCCACTAACTCTGTCCAGACAAACTGCATATTGCCATTCTGCTGAGCAATGACGATCGTATTGCTGTTTGCAGGTTGGCTAATAGTCGCATTACCACTACCTGAAACTATTGACCAGTTGCCGGTGCTGTTGGCCACACTCGGTATAGCGGATAATGCTATCTGCGTACCGCAAACAGCGTCATCCGGGCCTGCGTTGGCTACAGGTTGAGCACTGACGACCACGGTATCACAAACCTGAGGACCGGTACCGCATGCACCCAAAGCCGACACGCAGACTGAACCGCCTGGCGCGCCTGTCCAGTTAACAGAAAGGTTTACACTGTTTTGACCTGAAGCAATACTGCCCGAACCATTGACCGTCCAGGTATAGCCCGTTGAACCAGTTATGGGCAAAATGGAGTGCGCGCTGTTGATACCTGCGCAAATCAAAGTATCGCCGGAAAGTGCCGGAAGTGCCGGAGCCGCCCCAAGTGTAACATTGATACAGGCCGGTGAACTCTCACCGCATCTGTTTGATGCTTCAACGCACACACTTCCAGTAGAAACATTATTATCCCATAATACCTGAATACTCGTCGAACCCTGACCGCTAATAATTGTGCCGCCATCAACAGTCCAGGTATAAGTCGTAGCGCCTGCGACCTGATTGATCGTATAGGTGCCAGTTGTACCAGCGCATGCAGTCATGCTGCCCGCCATATTGGGTGTTTGAGGCGTAGCAATCACAAAAGAAGGATGACAAAACTGCGCGCTTGGGCCACATGCACTCTGAGTGCTAATACATGCCTGAACCA
The DNA here is from genome assembly GCA_020852155.1 of Saprospiraceae bacterium. Taxonomy (GTDB): domain Bacteria; phylum Bacteroidota; class Bacteroidia; order Chitinophagales; family Saprospiraceae; genus M3007. The sequence continues at coordinate 12,518 of JADZBJ010000265.1, forward strand.
AACCGGGAGCATTCCATATTACATCAATCTCTTCTGTATTTTGCCCGCTTTGAATACTGCCAGAACTGGAAATGGTCCAGTTGTAAGCGGTTACATCATCCAAAGCCGCCACCGAATACGTCGCATTATCACCGACACACAAGGTATCCGGTCCTTGTGGCGCCCCTGGCGATGGCGCGGTGTTGACTTCCATATCCAGGCATACCTGATCGCTGCTGCCGCAATTATTATTGGCGACAACACAAACCTCTCCTCCCGTACCCGCAGGCCACGTAACGTTGATACCCGAACTGTTTTGCCCGAAATTAATGGTCGCTCCGGTGGGTACAGTCCAGGTATAGGATGTCGCCCCCTGTACAGGCAGAACAGACAAATTGGTTTGCTGACCCGAACAAACAGACACCGGCCCGTTAATGTTGGTCGGCGCTGCCGGCGGATCCTGGGTCACTTCTATAGTAACAGAGGTCGAGTCGCAGCATTGAAAGGAACCGAAAGATTTACAAACCCGCAGTTGGTAATCTCCGGGCGAGGTAATGACCGCCAGAATATTGTATGGAGAACCTTGAATAGCGCCACCATTGCTGGCTGTCCAGACATATTGTGTACCGCCGCCGGTGGTCGAGCCAACGCCCGACAATTGCGCAAGGGTCGTATTGCAATTCCATGTAGGCGGATTTTGAATGTTGGCAACCGCACTCAACACCGTCAGGTTCAGGCGAACAATACTGTCGCAACCATTGTCCGGGTTTTCAAGATTGATAATGTGCAATCCGGGTGAGCAGGCATCTTCAAAACCCGGCACTGTTGAGCAAAAGCCCTCACAAATGGTTTCGGTAATGAGGGTATCTGATGGCTGCAAAACGGTCAGGTGCAGTGTTGACTGATAAGGGCAACCGCTTTGATTCAAGGTGACGGTGTAGTCGCCGGAATTGCAGTATGCCTGATTGGCAAAAATAAAGCAACCAGGCGCGCAGACTGATTCCCAATTTTCTTCATCTTCCGGAGCAGGCAAGATATTGAAACCCACCCAGTTAGAAGTAATATCAGCACAAAGCGGCGATGATGTGGAATTAATCTGGTTATTCAGTTGGGTAAGGGTCAGCGAGCCGTCAGGTTCAGGCAAATCCGCCTGCTGGGCAGCGAGTATCGAAATACCGCAAACGGTGTAGTTGCCGGGGTCATAACCGGATAAGTCGATAGATTCGGTATATTCCTGAATCACACCTGCACTATTGGCTACAGCATAGGTGTAGGCATATAAGCCGGGTGTAGGCGCCACATTAGGCGGTGTATAAGATGGCGGAAGGTTCACGGCCAGCGCATTGCTGCCCTGACACGCTGTTATGTCCTGCTGGGTGAGTTGGCCGGCATTCGCTTCGCAGGAAAAACAATCAATACAGGATGGATCGCAGAAAATGATCTCGTAATCATAAAAGTTGCCTACGTCAATGGCCTGACCGTCCGTGACGACCAACGACCAGGTACCATTCACAGGGCCATTGTTGAAATTTTCCAAACACCCTGAATTGGGGTGATAAGAACCGAAATAGGTATTACCCAGTCCCCACGCCTGATTGTTCTGCCAAGTGCCATTAAAACCGGGATCAGGATCGGCAGCATCACCGCAAGGAACGAAAGAAACGTTCCAGCTGGATCCGTCAGTAGGGCCAAAAAATCCGATGGGGCCGACCAACTGCACTGACTGCCCTGAAGGCGATACCAACGAAATAGACAAGTCGCCAAGGTACTCGTGGTCAAAATTGATGTTCACCCCGCATACCCCCTGACCATTCTGACCCAGCGTCGGATTACACGCATTTTGTACGGTAATATTAAATGCCCCGGTAAATCCATCCGGCATAAACTGTGGACAGTTCGTGCAATCACAGTTACCCTGAGCATACAAATCATTGGAAATGGCGGGCCAGAAGGCAGTCAGTAACAGCGCGAAAAGCTGAATACCGGGACGAAAGCCGTTGCGTTTTTTCAAGAACATCAGCAGTATGTTTGGCCAATAGTATGTAATAATGATTTATATTTCAATCGACAACAACCTATAACAGTATTGCCAATTTTTCTTTCGTAGTGCATATTCGTTACGAAGCGATGCAAGATATTGAGAAAACGGTCAATAAAAAGCCTGTTTTAACTATATGTAAAGTCAACCCAAAATGGTTTTTAACGACTCGTTTCCGTAAATCATTGATAATCAGGAAAATCAATCCCGTTCATCTTCAAAATCACTTAAATCCGGGTATAAAATCAAAAGAATCAACAATCATTTACTTCGCCTGTTGATACCCCGCCATGAGAAGTAAATATCACGAAGCAATAGCGTCAAGATCGGTTAATACATGGCCATCGTCGTTACTGTTTAATCATTTAAACTGGTGTAAATCTGCTTGTCACGCCCCGACAACAAAGAAAATCAGCCAAAATTTGCAGAAATCATGAAAAATCCCGGCAAAGTGATACGCTGCTTACTTTTGCGTCAATTCATGCAATTATTCAAGATAGTGCCAACACGAATTTCGCTGCTCATATTTGTTTTTTTTGTCAATATTGTACCTGTCGCGGCTCAGTATTCAAAAGAATGGGTAATTGGCATGCGCCAGGGTTATACCCCCTTTTTTTTACTTGAAAAATCACAAAACGAAGGATTAACACCTCCTTTTTCAGTAAAAAAACAACTTTCCACACACTTCAATGCGTGGCTGATCAATGGCCTCGAACCGGACAAAGCCGAATGGCTTATGGGGCAGACAGGCATTGTCAGCGTTCAGGAAAACTATCAATTACAAAACAGAAGCATTCAACCGCCATTATTACTGCCCAACGACCCGCTGTTTTCACAGCAATGGTCGCTCATGAACACCGGCGGAAATGGCGGCACACTCGATGCCGATATAGATGCTGAACAAGCCTGGGACATCACCACTGGCGGCACTACTGCGGCTGGAGATACCATCGTAGTGGCTGTCATTGACGGCGGAATGGCTCAACATCCTGATCTGGTTGGCAACCTCTGGTACAATCGTCAGGAAATACCAGGCGATCTGATTGATAATGACCAGAATGGATACGTAGATGATTACAGGGGCTGGAATGTTTTCTCACAAACGGATAATCTGGAAGGGGTCAGCATCAGCCACGGAACGCCGGTCAGTGCCATAATCGGCGCTAAAGGCAATAATAACACAGGTATTACCGGCATCAACTGGAACATCAAAATCATGTTCGTAGCGAGCAGCGGCGACCTGGCTGACATCATTGCCGCCTACGATTATGTCATCAATGCCCGCAAACGCTACAATGCCAGCAATGGTCAGCAAGGCGCATTTGTCGTGGCCGTCAATTGCTCTTGGGGCATTGACAACGGAATGCCTTCGCAAGCGCCACTATGGTGTTCAGCACTGGATACGCTGGGCGAAACGGGCATACTTTGCGTGTCGGCTACCGCCAACAATCCGGTTGATGTTGACCTGGTCGGCGATTTACCCACGACCTGCCCAAGCCATTATCAGATCGCCGTCACCAGCCTTACCAAAACCAACGGCCTGGCCGAAGACGCCGCATGGGGCGCTCAACACGTTGACCTTGGCGCATACGGCAAAGATGTGTACAGCACGTATGGCGCTAATGGCTACGGGCTGCACAACGGCACTTCATTCGCTACACCACATGTCACCGGCGCTGTGGGCCTGCTCTACGCAGCACCCTGTCCCAACCTGATTGCCTTAGCCAAAGCCAGCCCGGCAGATGCCGCTTTATGGGCGAAAGATTTAATCCTGAACGGCTCAACCCCGCTCCCGGCATTATTGGATAAAAGCGTCACCGAAGGTCGAATGAATGCCTACAATAGCCTGCGGGATTATGAAAACCAATGCAGTGACTGCCCGCCGCCCTTTGCGTTGCACAACACCAATACAGGCCTGGAACAAACAACTATAAAATGGGTACAAACACCTGAAAATCAATCTGTTCGATTGCGGTGGCGACAGATCGGTTCCAGTACCTGGCAAACGGTTGATAATGTGCATTCACCTTTCATGCTCACCGGATTGAGCGCTTGTACAACCTACGAATACTCTTTATCAGCTGAATGCAGCGGCGGGCTGCAAAGCGGAGAAACGCCTGTTAAAACATTCAAAACAGATGGCTGCTGCGAACCGCCAGCTCAAATCACGCTTGTAACTGCAACAGACAATCAATTAGTGGTTACATGGCCTAATGTAACCATCGCGAGTGAATATGTCCTGCGTTATCGGATAGTTGGAAATGCCAACTGGGAGGTAATGCCTGTGACGCAGATACCCGCAACCTTAAACAACCTGACGCCTTGTAATCAATACGAGATTCAGGTGATCGGTTTATGCACGACAGGAAACACCACAGGTTTTTCGGCTGCTTTCATTTTTGAAACCGAAGGTTGTGGCTCCTGCCTGGATGTGCCTTATTGTGCCGCCGGATCACAAAACAGCCTGGAAGAATGGATAAAATCAGTAGAAATAGGCAATTGGTCGTATGATTCCGGTAATGGCGGACCTGGGTATCAGAATTTTGCCGGAAACGCCTCGGTTGGCGCTCCGCAAATTATAGCGGGCAGCCAGACAAGCATTACGCTCACGCCGGGCTTCAATGGTTTTGCTTTTAATGAATATTTCCGGGTGTACATTGACTACAATGGCGACGGCGATTTTGATGACGCCAGCGAACTGGCATACGATCCCGGTTATGCCAGCGATCAACCCATGACGGGCATGATAAATGTCCCGAATTTTATCACCAACGGCCTGACGCGTATGCGGGTGCTGATGAAATACAAATCCAGTATCAATCAGCCGCCAACGGCTTGTGAAAATATAGACTACGGACAAGTAGAAGACTACTGTGTTTCAGTCGTTCAGAATGCTGTGTCAACTCATGAACATCATTTATCAACCCTGGAAATATATCCGCAACCAGCCAGTGAATACTGGGCCGTGCGTCTGCCTGCCGGAAAATGGCAATTGAGTATTTTCAACGCCACCGGAACTCCGGTTTTTCAAGAAACCATAGTAACAGATGACAATACGCCATTTCAGGTGAACACGACGGATTTAACCAATGGTTTTTATTGGTTAAAAGCCGAAAATGGCGGAAAAACATTGACGGGCAAGGGCATTATTCAACGCTAAACCGTACGCCTGCCTGCCACGACCGGCCCGGCATTGGATAAAACCGAATCACCGTGTAAGGCTCATCCCAGAGATTTTCAATCCTGAAAAAAATGGCCGATGTTACATGATTGCGCCATTTCATATCAGCCTGAAACAGTAAATGCGCCAGTTGATAACCTTCTACCTGCGTGGAATTGTCGCCATTTGCAAAACGCCGTCCGGTGAATTGATGAATATAACTGGCACTCCAATGGCGGTGGATTAAGCCCACACTGGCGCTGCCCAAATGTTCCGGTGTGTAGGGCAACTGCCGATGCAACGTCGTTTCTGCACCCTGATTTACAGCGATGTTGGTGGCCCTTACCCACTGATATTGCGTCGAAAAACGGTATGCCAGTTGAGGGGTAATATTTTGTCGAAATGCCAGACTCCCCTCCCCTCCCCTGCTCCAAACCTTGCGCAAATTATCGGGCGTGAAAATTGCCCCCGAAGGCTGCCAGAGTATCCAGTTGTTGAGCAACAATTGAAAATGCGTGATAGCCAACTGCCAGCCGCCGGAAGACTTGTGCCAGCCCAAATCGCCACTCAGGCCATTTTCCGGCAACAAATCGGGATTACCCCAAACGGCCCACAAGCGATCATTCAAAGTCGGCAGGTTGTAATTTCTGGAAAAATGGCTTTTTACAAGCCCAAATTGCTTCAAATCATGTTCAGCGCCCAACGACCAGACAAATGGTGTCAATTTCCCGTCGGTCACTTCCTGGCGCAACAACAGGGATAATTTTGTCAGCCCGAATGTCTGGCTGACTGCCGTAAATCCTTGCCAGCGCTGAAACCCCTGCCAACGTAGCGTATCCTGATAGCCATCGGCCCGGCCTTGTTGTAGCCAGCCACTGACGCCTGCGCGCCACTGCCACCCTTTTCGAAACAACCTCAGGTATTCTGTACCAAACAATACAGAACGTGCGGCGCTGCTGTCTATGTCGCCATTGTACCGAAAGGCAATTGACTCGCGCGTCAGTGCCGCTTTGGTCATCCAGCCGCTTTGTTTCGACGGCCTGTATTCCCACGACGCCACAGCGCGTAAAGCCTTGTCCCACTGCTGGTTATCATTCGGCGACTCCGTCATGGATGGCGGAATTTCCCGTTCAGCCTGCATAAACCAGACAGCCGTTTTCACAACATGTTTCGCATTGGGCGCCCAGAGCATGTATTGCTGAATATCTGTTTTTTGCAGTGCGTTGTTTTGCTGCCTTTGCTGTGGCCGACCGATCAGGGCTGAATTTTGAAATGAAAAATCGTTTTGTGCGCGTTGCCATGCGCCGCGAAGCCTGGCATTCAGTGCGCGTTTTTTAAATTGAATATCAGCATCCGTCGAAAAGCGATCAAAACTGCCTGCACTCAAACCAACAGCCACCGATGCAGATTGTGCATTCCACGAAGGTTCCAGCAAGACTGCGCCGCCCATAGCGCCACTGCTCAGGGATGCGCTTTGGCCGCCGGGACGAATTTCAACGCGATCATCAGGCCAAAAAGGAATGAGGTTGGCATCAATGACGCCATTTTGCGGACTTTGCAAGGGTAGTCCCTGCCAAAGCACGACCGTTCGCGACGGCCCGGCGCCCCGCAGCGACAACGTAGCCAGCGCGCCCGGCGCACTGTTTCGTATAGCAATGCTATTATCCAGCAAAAGACGATCTGCAAGCGTTAACGGCGCGATCAAAGGGAGGGTATCGGCATAGCGGGCATTAAAACCGCGCTTTTCAAAACGAATATCGCGCACAAGCGCTTCGGGCAAATGCAAAAGCGTATCCTGCCCATGTGAGCAGGGCTTGAAAATCAATATGATACAAAGGACGCCCAATAAGCGCATTCCTGAAAATTTATGTACCCGACTTCCCGCGAAAGTAGTTCCTGAGTGAGAAAATAACTTTCGCAAAAAGCCTGTAAAAACGAACAGGCCGGTGCGCTTTTTGTCGCACCGGCCTGTTTTAAAATATTCAGTAACTGGTTAGGTCAGCGGTTTTGGAACAAAAAAGTAGGCGATTTTAGGTCAATCAAGCCGCTTTTTTGAGTTCGATGCAGCGCATCGGACGAGAAAAACGGCGAAGAGTGGCCTAAAATAGACCTTTTTTGACCAAAATGGGAGCGACCTAACCAGTTACAA
>JADZBJ010000266.1 GCA_020852155.1 Saprospiraceae bacterium
CACAGCCACCCAAAACCATCGCCGTGTACCGCCCGGAAGAATTAAAGGAGCCATACTTTTTACGACACATGGAATCCTTTATTTCAGAAATCACGCAATGGGAAGACTACGACGACGACCTGCCCGAACCCAACCAGCGCATTGGCTTTAAACTGAATTTTGAAGATGATAAAAAGGCCTGACGGCAAGGTACTGCTGCTGTCAGCCTTGTTGGCCTGGCTGACCGTTCAGGTCGGTCTTGCGCAATCTGCCACCGCGGGAGGTTACTGGACAGCCGCCGTGCATTGGGGTACCGTCTGGCGACATACGCCCAAACTGACCGTACAAACCGGACAGCCCGTTGCCGGATACGAAGTCGGTTATCGCTGGCAAACCGGCGGCCAACGTGCCTGGCATGTACGCCAGCGTTTTCCCGGTATCCGATGCGATGCGCTTTTTTTTAATCTTGGAAAAAACACCCACGATGCTGCCGTTGGCGTATTGCCATCGCTGGATATTCCACTGCTTCAACATCAAAAATTTCAAGGATGGTTCAATATTGGTACGGGCCTGGCATGGGTTACCCAACCCTATGATTTTATTCAAAATCCCGACCAGAATGCTATCGGTTCTCACCTGAATAACCTGACCCGCTTCGGTTTGCTGGCCGAATGGCGTTTCAACAAGCATTTCACCCTCGGGCTGACCGGTACGCTGACGCATTTGTCCAACGGCGCTGCGGCTTTGCCTAACTATGGTCTGAATTTGCCGACCACAGCCGTTTTTGCGCGATACAAACCTAAATCGGCTCGAACAACACGGCCAACGAGTGATGTTCAACCAGCCATCGAATCAGAACACCTTCGGCGCTGGAGCGTAAATGCCTTCGGTGGAATCGCCCGAATCGAGTACAATGCCCTGAATGGCCCGAAATATTACATCTGGCAAGCCGGAGGAGGCATCGGCTGGCAACCCGGATTTAATCAGCGATTCGGGCTGGACCTGGAATACGAGTACAACGACGCCGTGTACCAATTCTACTATTTCCCAACAACCGCCGAAACGGAGTCAACGGCCCGCAAGGCATCATCCCGATGGAGCATTGCCCTTTCCGACGAGTTTTTGTTTGGCCCTATTGCCATCCGATTACAGGCCGGCGCTTACCTGGGCTTTCCGGGGTATAACCTGCATGTGCCCGACAGGTTTTATTCAAGGCTCGGATTGCGGTACTATATGCCGGTTGAAATCGGTCGTGTTGCACGTCCGTTTGTGGGCGTTTCACTCAAAGCGCATTATGCGATTGCTGAATATTTCAACCTGACGACTGGCGTACTATTGAGCCGCCGACAGGAATGACAGTTGCGTGTTTTACGCGAGTACCGTACTTTTCGCACCTCATGTATTTGACCAACCGTTTTTTTCAGGTATTAGGCGCTATTGTCGCCCTTTTTGCATTGGCCTATCCTTTGCCTGTGCTGATGCCTGTTGCCCAAACGGTATTGATCCTGCTGAGTACACTCACCTTGACGGATTGGGCATTGCTGTTTATCCGCAAACCCCGCCTTACAATTCGACGCGAAGCCCCGGCCATGTTGTCGTTGAGCGACCCGAATCCGGTGCATCTTGACGTGGAAAACAAGGGCAATCTGGCGTTGAACTTAAGTATTGAAGAAGAACTGCCTTTTCAACTTCAAATGAGGCATTTTTTACTAAAAACTGTCATCACGCCGGGCGATCAACAGCGATTAACGTACCAGATCACGCCATTGTCCAGGGGCGATTATGCTTTTGGTCATGCGCGTACTTTTGCCACGACCCAAATAGGGCTTGTAGAACGCCGATTGGCGTTAAGCGCGCCGCAGACGGCATCTGTTTACCCGTCGGTTATTCAGATGAAGCAATATGAACTGCGTGCCATGCGCCATATTGCCCATGAAACGGGCATCAAGAAAATGCGCCGCATTGGTCACTCCTACGAATTTGAACAAATCAAAAACTACAACGCCGGTGATGACTACCGGAGCATCAACTGGAAAGCATCAGGTAGAAGGGCCGCGCTCATGGTCAATCAATACGAAGACGAGCGAAGCCAGCAAGTATATTGTGTTGTGGATAAAAGTCGGGCGATGCGGATGCCTTTCGAGGGCCTGACGCTGATGGATTACGCCATCAATGCAACGCTGGCGCTGAGTAATATTATCCTGAAAAAGAACGACAAAGCAGGCTTGCTGAGTTTCTCCGATGTGATGGGTGCAACCCTCAAGGCCGAACGCGACAGCGGGCAATTGCACAAAATCCTGGAAAGCCTTTATCGGGAAAAAGAGCGACCCGTCGAGTCAAATTACGAGCTCTTGTACGAGGCTGTTCGCCGTTTGGTGAGCGGGCGTTCGTTGTTGATCCTGTTTACCAATTTTGAGAGCAGTTACGCGCTTGACCGCGCTTTGCCCACACTCCGACGCCTCAACCGGAGCCACCTGCTGGTGGTCGTGTTTTTTGAAAATACAGAAATACGCGCACTGGCCGCCGAGCCGGTTCACCGAATGGCAGACATTTACCAGCACACCATGGCGCGCAGGTTTTTATATGAAAAAAGGGAAATGGCGCAAAAAATGCGTCAATTCGGCATTCAGGCTGTGCTGACCAGACCTCAAGACCTCACGCTCAATACCATTAATAAATACCTGGAATTGAAATCGCGAGGGTTAATTTAAGGTTATTTTGTTTCTCCGTACGCTTCGACCCAGGCCAAAACACCTCCTTTGAGGTTCAATACGTTTTTAAAGCCATTGGCAATTAACAAACCCTGGGCCATCCCCGAACGGTTGCCGGAGCGGCAATGAACGACAATCTGGTCGTCTTTATGCTCATCCAACTCATACATGGAATTGACGAGTGTATTAATTGGAATGAGGCGCGCGCCAATGTTAAACTCTTCGTATTCCCAAGGTTCGCGAACATCAATGAATACAAACGATTCGCCTGAATCAAGTTTTTGGCGGAGCTCCTGAACGGTAATTTCCATACGTGTAAAAGGTGGATAAAAGCGGGGGAATATACCCAGACGCCCAAAGGTCTGAATAGCGCCTGAAATGTCATCCTGAAAACCACTACTTTTGCGAATATTTTTTCGCTCCCTCTACATGGACGACGTTCCCTCACGATCCCGAAACAGTTGGTTTTCAAAATGGCGCATCGGCAGCCAGCACTATCCCGCTACCTTTTTGGCCTTGTTGCTGGCCACAGCCAGCGCGGCATTGCTAACGCCAGTATTCAGTTTTATCCTCGGAAGTGGCCCCTTGATTTTCTGGGTGATTTGCGCGCTGGTGTTTACTGTCCTTCTGCTGTTTAAAAAAATCATATTCTACAACGTCTATCAGCACACCGCTGACGATGGCGATGCCGCGCTATTGGAATATTTAGTGCAACACAACGTAAGCGGCACACCCGGCGAAGAAGAAGTGGAAACAGAATTACTCGACAACGCACTGCACCTGAAAGAAGTAAAAGTTCATGAGTGCATGACGCCAAGGGTAGATGTTGTCCATCTGGATGCCGACGCCTCCGTCGAAGCCCTGCGTCAGTTATTCATTGAAAGCGGTTTTTCCAGAATTCTGATCAGTGAAGAAGGCGACCTCGACCGGATATTGGGCTATGTACACGTGCAGCAAATTTTTGGTCAGCCTGTTACCACCATTCGCGAATGGGTGCTACCCGCCGAATCCGTGCCTGAAAGCAGCCATGTCAACGAATTACTTAACCGCTTCGTGCGCAACCACGCCAGCATCGCCTGTGTCGTGGACGAGTTCGGCAGCCTGAGTGGAATCGTCACCCTCGAAGACACCCTCGAACAACTGTTCGGCGATATTGACGACGAACACGACCTGGATATATTCATCGAACAACGCCTGAGCGAACGGGAATTCCGCTTCTCCGGCCGATTGGATGTAGATGACTTAAATGCCAAATACCCCGAACTCAATCTGCCATCCGGCGACTACAATACCCTGTCGGGCATGGTGGTTACTGAAGCGCAAATATTGCCGGAACAAGGCCTGAGTGTCCAGATCGGCGATCACACTTTTTATCTGGAACAAGTCAGCGACCGTAAAATCGAAGTGATTCGTGTAACGCTGGGTAATGCCGCAGAGGCGTAGTCCCCTGACAAATTCTTTAAAATTTAAAAATCTTTCAAACCCGGATTTCATGTCCCATAGTTTTCATTTACCCCAATTAAAAAACACAGATTCAGGCCAGTTTTTCCTCATTGCCGGCCCATGCGCTATTGAAGGAGAACAAATGGCGTTTGATATCGCCGGACAGGTCAACGAGATTTGTCAACGGCTGCAAATTCCCTACATTTTTAAAGGTTCATACCGGAAAGCCAACCGGAGCCGCCGTGACTCTTTCACCGGCATCGGCGATGAAAAGGCCCTGGATATTCTGCATCGCGTAGGGAAGCATTTTGATATTCCGGTCACAACCGATATTCATACCGACCCGGAAGCCGCGATGGCTGCCCAATACGTGGATGTTTTGCAAATACCGGCGTTTTTGTGCCGTCAAACCAGCCTGCTCGTTGCAGCCGCCCAAACCGGGCGTGTGGTCAATATTAAAAAAGGGCAATTTGTCAGTCCCGAAGCCATGCGATTTGCCATGGAAAAGGTGCAGGAAGAAGGCAATTCGAACGTCATGTTGACGGAAAGAGGAACGACCTTTGGTTATCAGGATTTGATTATTGATTATCGTGGTTTGCCCACCATGCAATCTTTTGGCGCTTCGGTGGTGCTGGACTGTACACACTCCCTGCAACAGCCCAACCAGAGCAGCGGCGTGACCGGCGGACGACCTGCATTGATCGAAACCGTCGCTCGTGCAGGTATTGCTACAGGCGTTGACGGCCTGTTCATCGAAACGCACCCCAAACCAGCCGAAGCGAAATCAGACGGCGCGAATATGCTGCCCCTGGATCGCCTCGAAGCCATGCTGGAAAAACTAGTGCGTATCCGCGAGGCTATCCGTTAAGAGGTTGTCTTATCAGTTACCCAATCCGACAAATTAGTTTAACCGCTAATGACGCTAAAAACGCGAAAATTTGAAAATCAAAAACTTAGCGTTTTTAGCGTCATTAGCGGTTAATCATAAAAAGCGCAAAATTGCTATTGGTGAGACGCCCTCACTTTGCGGTGTTTACAAATGTCCATTTTCGAACTTCCGCCAGGGCATCATCTTCATTGCCCCAACCCATGACGATCATGGTGCCCAGTCCGTCGTAGTACATGAAAAACAGTTCGATGATGTGTCGAATGGCGCTGTAATGTTGTTGAAAGTCAACCCAGTTTTCGGCCTTGATGATGCGTTTTTCAGGGTCGACCGGAATGGCCAACACCTTGTGATCCAGTTCGCCAAGGTCTTTGAGCATCAGTAATCCGATGGGTTGCACCTCTATGACGCTGCCACCCGGCACATGCTCGGCGAGCAGTAATACATCCAGAGGATCACCGTCGCCGCCGCGCTCTTTGTCCATGCGCGTGCCGGGAATGAAGCCGTAATTCACTGGATAGGACATAAAATCCACCCGACGGGTTTTGCCATCCCGGATGTCCGGTTGAAAAGCCAGTTTTTCCTTGTTATACTCATACTTGGTATTCGTACCGGCCGGAATTTCAATAACTGCCTGAAGCAAACCGCGTTCAGAAAAAGGAGGCAGGGCGAGGTGGTTCATGAGCAAGTGATGTTGGTTTGGTTATTTGTTGGGTTGGTTATTTGGTTATTCGTTGAAAAATGTTGATTTACAACGAGTTGCAAAATATTCATCATTCATCATTCATCATTCAAAAGGCGTTTTATCCCCTTTCCCCAGACGATACACATAATCCTTTAGGGCTTGTGCCCATTCGGCGTGGGTCCGGTCTTTGGTGAAAGTTTCAGGCGGGATAGGCGGCCCAAAAACAAAGCGCAATGTATTGCCTCTTTGTCGGTAGATTTCATCAACCAAAAACAGCATTTCAATATTGGCTTTAATCCCCAGTCGCTTACGCCAGTAAGACAAGTTATAAAAGAAACTGGAATTTTGACCTCCGATAAAAGTTGGAATGATTGGTTTTTGATAACGAACAGACTTGGCAATAAAACTTTTTTGCCACTCTAAATCCTGGATACTGCCATCAGGTTGCCTCCTTGACACCAGCCCTGCCGGAAAAAACAAAACACATTGATCGGAAGCAAACACTTCGTCCATCTGGCGAAGCGCTTCTTTCGGGTTTTTCCCATGCTTGTTTACGCCAACAAACAGATCGCCAAAACTGACCAGATTTAGCAAAATGTCATTGACAAAAAAACGAATATCCAGACGGCGTTGACCGACAACTTTCATCAGGCCAATGCCATCCAGTCCGCCCAGCGGGTGATTAGATGCCACAACGCAGCCACCTTCTAAAGGTATATTTTCCAGTCCCTCAACCTGAGCGGTAGCGCCCATTTCGGCAAAACACGCGGCGACAAAATCATGGTCGCGCAAATGTCCTTTTTCTTTCAAAAATGCATTAATTTCCTCCTGATGGACGATTCGTTTCAGCCAGGACACGATAAACCCCGGCAACAGTCGAGCCAATGCAGGGTTCTTGCTGTGCAAGACTTTCTCGACGTCAATAGATAAAGGTTCTTGTTGCATATGGGCGGCAAAGGTAGCAGGAAAAAAGTTGAAGGTTGAACGTTGAAATGGTTGAAGTTGTTGAAATGGTTGAGGGTTGAAGGTGTTGAAATGGTTGAAGGTTGAAGGTGTTGAAATGGTTGAAGGTGTTGAAAGTTGAAAGGGGGGGATAAA
>JADZBJ010000267.1 GCA_020852155.1 Saprospiraceae bacterium
AAACTGGAACAGCAGCGTCGTACAGGACTTCCCTGATGTGCTCGAAAACTACGATGCCATGCCCGGCGTTTCCTACTCCGTTGATGACGTCCCATTGGATTCTTTCGCCATCAACAATGGCTGGAGCGCATATGCAGTACTGTCTAACGACGGAACTGGTTCTGTTTTGATTGATCAGGACGGCCAGGCGCATGTTTGGTTCGGTCGCATGTACGTTGGTGATGAAAACTTTACGGACACAACCACATTCTACTATCCGGTTTGCGACGGTATCTTCCACTGGGAAGAAAGCGACGGCCCCAACAACCTGCAACTCATCACGGGCGTACTGGATTATGATGGCGACGGATTTATCGGCGTTACATCAAACTCCGAAATTGCACAATACGGCGGTAGCGGTCTGACTAGTTTCCCGGTGAGCGGTATTGACGATCAGGGCAATTTATACATGGCCTATGCCGGCTTGCATGAATTGTACCGCTCGGGTTCAGCCGCCGATAAAGACCAGTTTTACAGGCATATCTATTTGCAGCGCTCCAGCGACGGCGGCACGACATGGTCTTTACCGTACGACATCACCAATGCGCCTTACATCGAGGCAGAACTGGTGCCTTTCACCGAGGCGATGTGGCCGGCATTGCCACGCCATATTGGCAGCAATATTTGGGTGCTGTATCAGGGCGACTATTTCCCTGGCAGTACCATCTGGGGCAACAACCACGCTGCTGCCCAAACTGACATTCGCTTCGTAGAAGTTGAAAAAGATTCACTCGGCGCTGTCAACGTGTTTGAACCAACCGCTCCGGCCTTCGAAGTGGCCATCAGCCCAAATCCGACATCTGACGAGGTGCGTATCATGGCCAATACGTCAGATGCACAACCCTGCCTGGTTGAAGTTTTTGATTTCACGGGCCGTAAAGTTCAGGAGCAGCGTTTTGCAGGTCAAAACAGCATGAACCTGCGCGTAGCGTATTTGCCAACCGGTGTTTATCAGGTGCGCGTATCGCAAGGTCAGCAGTTTGGCATTACCAGATTGGTTAAGGAGTAAGGCAGAGGGGAAAGGTTTATGGAGGAAAGTGGAGGGTGTTTTGGGAAAGAACATTGTTCAATTTTCGTAAAAAACAGCCAAACGCCCTTCTTCCTTTTATCATTTGCCTTGGGCTTGCGTAAAATATCAAGACGGGTGTCTCATGAGCGACCATAAGATGGTTTTATGAGACACCCTATTTTTTTGCTCCAAAAAGTCTGCCGACGGACATTGATTTATCTCACATACCAACGGGTAAAAAATCAACTAAAGCACCCTGACAGGTTTGCTACATTTGCGCCCGTTTTAAACTATTGAGTACTCATATGCAGTATGAAATTTTGACCCTTGAAATCAATAACGGTATTGCCATCCTGACGATTAACCGTGAAAAGGCCCTGAATGCCTTGAATCGTCAGACATTTTCAGAACTGGAGCATTTTTTTGGCGAAGCCGGACATGATATTCCTGATCTGAAAGGGGTTATCATCACTGGCGCAGGCGAAAAAGCCTTTGTCGCGGGTGCTGACATTACCGAGTTCGCCGGACTATCGCCCAAGGAGGGTATGGCATTGTCCAAGCGCGGCCAGGATATTTTGTACCTGATCGAACGCTTTCACAAGCCTGTCGTGGCAGCCATCAAAGGTTTTGCTCTGGGCGGCGGCTGTGAGTTGGCAATGGCTTGTCACCTGCGCATCGCGGGTGAAAAAGCGCGTTTTGGCCAGCCGGAAGTCAATCTCGGTCTGACGCCTGGCTATGGCGGCACACAGCGATTAGTGCAGTACATCGGCAAAACCAAAGCCCTGGAGTTGCTGCTCACGGCGGATATGATCGGCGCTGAGGAAGCGTACCGATTGGGTCTGGTCAATGCGGTTGTCGCGCCCGGCGAGGAAATGGCCAAAGCCACTGAACTGATCGAAAAAATTGCCGCAAAAGCGCCTTATGCTGTGGCTAAAGTCATCGAATGCGTCAATGCATTTTATGAAGAAGGCGACGGATTCTGGAAAGAAGTAGATGCTTTCGGCGAATGCTGCGCCACTGAAGATTTCAAGGAGGGCGCTGCCGCTTTTGTTGAAAAACGAAAGGCGAATTTTACTGGAAAATAGTTTTTTTTGAGGTTGGTTTTTTTCTAACACAGAGGCCACAGAGTGCAGCACAGAGACCACAGAGTTCAACATCCTGAGCGATTTTACTCTGTGTATGCTGCGAAACACTCAGCGTTCTCTGTGGTAAAAGTTTTTTTAACACAGAGGCCACAGAGTACAACACAAAGACCACAGAGTTCAACATCCTGAGTGATTTTATTCTGTGTACGCTGCGAAACACTCAGCGTTCTCTGTGGTAAAACGAAAATACCCAAGCCTACATACAAGTTAATATGCAAAAGAAAGTTGAAACCGACATCCTGATTATTGGCGCAGGGCCAGTGGGGCTTTTTGCCGTTTTTGAAGCCGGATTATTAAAACTCCGCTGCCACCTGATTGACGCATTGCCACAGGTTGGCGGACAATTGACCGAGATTTACCCAAAGAAACCCATCTACGACATTCCGGGATATCCCAGTGTACTGGCTGGTGATCTGGTCAAAAACCTGATGGAGCAAATCGCACCTTTCAAGCCGGGTTTTACGCTTGGCGAACGGGCAGAAACCTTGACACGACTGGATGATGGTCGTTGGCAGGTCATCACCAACAGGGGTACGGAACTCGTCGCCCCGGCCATTTTTATTGCAGGCGGCCTGGGTAGTTTCGAACCGCGCAAACCGCCCATTGATAATATCGAATATTATGAAGACCGCGGCGTGGAATACTTCGTTCGCAATCCGGAATTTTATCAAAACAGAAAGGTCGTCATCGCTGGCGGCGGTGATTCCGCGCTGGACTGGACGATCTACCTGGCCGACCTGGCCAGCGAACTGACCCTGATACACCGTCGTACTGAATTCCGCGGTGCACTGGATTCTGTGGAAAAAGTGATGGAACTGGCTGAGTCGGGCCGTGTCAAACTCATCACCAATTCGCAGGTCGTCGGACTGAATGGCGCTGAAAAACTAGAAAGCGTACGCGTTCAACACGACACCGAAGGCGAATTCGATATTGCTACCGATCACTTTGTTCCGCTGTTTGGCCTCACGCCCAAACTCGGCCCGATTGGTGACTGGGGCCTGGAACTGGATAAAGGCGCTGTCGTTGTCAACACGCCCGATTATAGGACCAGCGTCGCAGGTATCTATGCCATTGGCGACATCAATACTTATGAAGGCAAGTTGAAACTCATCCTCTGTGGTTTCCATGAAGCCACCCTGGCCTGTCAGTCGGCCTTCAAAATTGTGCATCCTGACAAGAAACTCTCTTTTAAATACACCACAGTGACTGGGATTGAAGGGGTGAGTGCCTGAGTAAGTGAATGCGTGAGTGAGTGAGTGAGTGAATTAATTGGTTATCTGGGTATTTGGTTATTTGTGTGTTGTCAATTGGGTAACTTTGCCGGCGTTTCAGCCATACACCCAACTCAACAAATAACCAGATAACCCAATAACCAACTCATTCACTCATTCACTAATCCACTAATTCACTTACTATCGCCAGTGTTAGATCGCCCTGTTTTTACCTTATCTGATGACTTCCGTTATGCGCTGGACACGATTGAAAAGACCAGGCAAAACCTGTTCATCACGGGTCGGGCGGGAACGGGCAAAAGCACACTGCTGCAACTTTTCAGAAGTACCACCCGCAAAAAAACCATCGTATTAGCGCCAACCGGCGTTGCAGCCCTGAATGTACAGGGGCAAACCATCCATTCTTTTTTCGGATTTCCGCCACGTGTCATTACGCCCACTGAAGCCAGTCGGAGGGTGACGCGCAAGGATTTATTGCGGATGTATAAAAGCCTCGATGTGCTGGTGATTGATGAAATTTCAATGGTCAGGGCAGATGTGCTGGACGGGATAGATCGCTTTTTGCGCGTTAACCGCGAAGATTTCAGACCATTTGGCGGCGTTCAGGTTATCTTGTTTGGCGACTTGTTTCAGTTGCCGCCCGTAGTGACCCGCGACCCGATTGAGGCGGCGTATTTTTCGGATTATTATGAAACGGGTTATTTCTTTTCGGCTAAAATTTTTCACGACGCCGATTTTCAATGGGAATTACTTGAATTGAAAAAAGTGTTTCGTCAGGAATCGCGCCTGTTTTTGCGCCTGCTCGAAAGTGTGCGCAACAACACCGCAGACCAGGATGATCTGGAAGACCTGAACGAACGGCACGAACCTGCCTTTTCAAATACCGACGGCTACATCACACTTTGCGCCAGAAATGCCACTGCCGACAACATCAACCAACGCGCGCTCAGTGCGCTGGATAGTTTGGAAACCAGTTTCACCGCCGAAGTAAAAGGCAGTTTTGACCCGTCGCTCTACCCTACCGAGGCTAATCTGCGGCTGAAAAAAGGCGCGCAGGTCATGTTTGTGCGAAACGATCAGGAAGATCGTCAATTCGTAAACGGCACCATCGGCACCATCACCACCCTATCGAATGATACGATCATCGTGGAAACCACCGAAGGAGGGAAAAAACGAAAGATTGAAGTGCCTAAAATTGAGTGGGAAATCATCAAATACAAAAGCACGCCCGCCGGCGGCATAGATACGGAATCCGTTGGCTCATTCATTCAGTATCCGCTCAAACTCGCCTGGGCCATCACCATCCACAAGAGCCAGGGAAAAACCTTCGATAAAGTATTGATTGATCTCGGTGGCGGGGCTTTCGAACACGGCCAGTTGTATGTGGCCCTGAGCCGCTGCCGGACGCTCGAAGGTATCGTCTTGCGTCACCGCATACGCCCTCAGGACATCATCACCGACGAGCGCGTCGTGGATTTTTACGACAAATGGACAAAATGAGTGGTTAGTGATAAACGGTAAGTGATTAGTTTTTCAACATGAGCAGGTGAAAAAACTAACCACTTACCGCTAACCACTTACCACTCACAACCTGTTTTTCTCGATGACTTCGAGCAGTTCGTCGCGGTAGTTTTTGCCGATAGGCAGGAGTTTTGGGCGGTCTTTTTCCATGACTTCGATCATGCTGCCTTCCACGGCGACGATTTTATCCATAGCCACAATATACGAGCGATGGATGCGGCGGAAACGGCCCTTGGGCAGGCGTTCTTCCAGCATTTTCATGGTTTGGAGCGTAATGACACGGCCGGAATACAGTCGAATGATGACGTAGTCTTTCAGGCCTTCGACATAAATGATGTCGTTGAAATTAATCTTGATGAGTTTTTTGTCGGCTTTTACGAAAAAGAAATCGAGCGCTTCGTTGGCATTGACGGTGGGTTCACCGGCGGTTTGACCTGGCTCGCGGCCCGCAAGTTCGGCATGCTCGACCGCTTTGTTGACCGCTTTCATGAAACGATCCAGGGAGATCGGTTTCAGGAGATAATCCAGCGCGTTCAGGTCAAAACCCTGAATTGCGTAGTTGGGATAAGCCGTGGTGAAAACGATCATCGGCGGGTGCGTCAGGGTTTTCACAAAGTCAATGCCCGTCAGTTGGGGCATTTGAATATCCAGAAACATCAGATCAATGTCGTGCTGCTTGAGGGCTTCCTTGGCTTCCAGGGCGTTGCTGCATCGCTTGACCAGCAGGAGTTCGGGCATTTGGTTAATATAGGTTTCAAGGACATCCAGCGCCAAGGGTTCGTCGTCCACGATAAGCACATTGAGGATAATGGACGGCAGATTTTCCTGTTGATTGACCATTTTGAAAGTTGAAATAAGTTGGAAACGTGATGTAAGTTCGGATATTTTCCGAAATGTCGGGCAAGGTATGGACTTGGCCGACGGGCTTCGCATTTTTGATGGACTGAAATCCGAAAATTAACGACGGATTTCACTTAGCGCCGTGATAAGCCGCTCTTTGACCTCACCTTTTACGATAACAAAATCAGCGCCGGCATCCGTCAGGAGCCGTTGATAATCCCTGAAAAGGGCATCCCGTTGTTCGGGATGTTCGCGAAGCGGGTCTGGTTCCCAGGCGATATCCGGCTGACACAACAGGTACAAACGATCTTTGACCGGCATTTGAGCAATGGGCGTGAGGCGGCATGTTCCGTATTTCCATTTTTCCCAAATGTGGAATACCGTCCAGTCCGTATCACAAACAGTCCAAGACCTTCCGTGGTTTTGGTTCATTTGATAGTACCAGTTTTCCCAGGCCAATTGCCCCTGCATCATGTAGTACAATGCACCGAACCCGTAGTCTGGCCCCTGTGCCGATAAATAAAAACGGGCGAACTCCGGCGCCCAAAGGGTGTGGAGTTCGCCCGCAAGGGCTTGCGCGAGCGTCGTTTTTCCCGACGATTCAGGGCCGGTACAGACGATCTTGCGCATGGTATTTTAATGATGAATGATGAATGATGAATGATGAATGATGAATGATGAATGATAAATGATGAATACCGGACTGAAGGGCAAATGTTTATATCCGTAGGAATGCGCAAAAAATCTGCGCTATCTGCGGGAAAATCTGCGGGAAAATTGCCTTATCTTGAATTTCCAACATATCAGCCGAAATGCACCATGACCGTATTATGATTGAATGGCTTTGATACCTGGCAGTTCCTTTCCTTCCAGAAATTCGAGCATGGCGCCGCCGCCCGTGCTGACAAAACTCACTTTTTTAGCGAGTTTCATCTGGTTGACCGCCGCGACAGAATCGCCACCGCCGACCATAGTAAATGCACCTTTTTTCGTGGCCGCTGCGCAGGCTTTGGCGACGGTTTTTGTGCCGTTGGCAAAGGCTTCCATTTCAAAAACGCCCATCGGGCCGTTCCAGATCACGGTTTGGCTCTTTTTGATGACACCGGCAAACTGACGCGCGGCAGCCGGGCCAATGTCGAGTCCCATCCAGCCGTCAGGAATCTGGTTGCTGGGGCAAACCTGAGTGGCTGCATCAGCGGCAAATTTGTCGGCACAAACGGAATCTTTAGGCAACAAAACCTTGACACCAGCGGCTTTAGCGGCCTTGAGAAAATCTTTCGCCGTTTTCAGTTTGTCGGCTTCTACCAGCGAATTGCCCACAGCGCCTTTTTTCGCCAAAAAGAAAGTATAGGCCATGGCGCCGCCGATGATGATATTGTCCGCGTAGTCCAGGAACTTTTCAAGCAACATGATTTTATCGCTCACTTTCGAGCCGCCGGTAACGCAGGTAACAGGCTTGGATGGGTCTTTGATGGCGCGGCTGGCGTTTTCGATTTCCCGCTCCATCAACATGCCGAAGCACTTGTGGTTTTTGTCAAAAGAATGCGCCACGATGGTCGTGCTCGCATGTGCGCGGTGTGCGGTACCAAAAGCGTCGTTGACATACACATCGCCGAGCGCGGCCAGTTTTTTGGCAAATTCTGCATCTCCCTTTTCTTCTTCCGGGTGGAAACGCGTGTTTTCGAGCAGCAATACATCACCGGGCTTCAGGGCTGCCGCTTTTTTAACGGCGGATTTACCCACGCAGTCG
>JADZBJ010000268.1 GCA_020852155.1 Saprospiraceae bacterium
AACCCGTACGCATCATTCGTTGTTTTACACTTGCTGGTCGAAACTGGTGTTTCGACGGTACGCTGCTGGTCGAAACTGGTGTTTCGACGGTACGCTGCTGGTCGAAACTGGTGTTTCGACCGTACCGTTTACTGGAACACACGCACGTAATCCACAATCATGTGCTGCGGAAACGGGGTGCTGTTGTCGGGCGAGCCGGGCAGGTTACCACCAACTGCTACGTTGAAGATAAAGAAGAACGTCTTGTTGAACGGATAAGCCGCACCGTTCATGCTGGCGGGTGTGATGGTGTGATACACGACATCATCCACCAGAAACTCGATCTTGTCAGCCACCCAAATCATAGAAAACACGTGGAATTCATCCTGAAAATTGGCAGTTCCTGACAGGTATTTCGACTGGCTGATATACTGGTGCTGACTGGTGTTGGCCCCGAAATGCACCGTGCTTAAAACGCGGGTTGGCAGGTCGCCCGTCAATTCCATGATGTCAATTTCACCACAGGCTGGCCAGGATACGGCGTCAATATTGGTGCCGAGCATCCAGAGTGCCGGCCACAGGCCTTTTCCTTCCGGCAAAGCAGCGCGAATGTCAACGCGGCCGAATTTGAAGGCTTTTTTGCCTTTCGTCGTCAGGCGGGAAGAAGTGTAACTGCTATTGGCAAATTGCTGCTTTTTGGCTGTGATCACCAAATTTCCATTATATATGGAGGCATTGTCTTCCCTGTAATACTGCAATTCATTGTTGCCCCATCCATTTGAGCCGATACCGGTTTCGTAATTCCAGAAGTCTGTGTTGAGTGTTGCGCCATCAAATTCGTCGGCCCAAACCAGGTTGTAGCCCGGATAGGATGTCGGCGTTGTGTAGCCGCCAGAAGGGATAACGAGATCGCCCGTATTGTCGTCGTCGTCTTTAATGGTGACCGTGGCTGCCTCTTTGGATAACGTTGCATTCAACGGGTTGTAAAAGCGCAGCGAGAATGTTTCCGCCAGCTCTTTCACCTCATCGCCGATGATCACAAACTGGATTGTTTTTTTCGTTTCACCAGGCGCGAAAACCAGCACGCCATCTTCTGGCGCAACAATGGCATAGTCGTCTGCTGCGAGTGCAGCATCGGCCACAGCGGCAAATTTCACAACAGCATTGGCTTGTTGATTGCCGCTGATGGTAACCTCATAAGTATAATAGGCTTCCTCGTCGCCTTCATCAACAGTTAAGTCATTGACAGTGATCACGGGGAGGTTGCGCGTTTCAGGCGACCCGTCATCATCTTTTATACAGCCCCAAAGCGTCAGCAACGCGGCCATTACACCTGTGAGCAGGAATTTTATTTGAATCTTCATGTGATGTAAAAATTGAGCCGTTTCGGGCGATTTATTGATAAATACGAACGTAATCTATCAGCATTCTCTGCGGGAAAGCAGCATTGTCAACACCTTTTTTACCACCCCAGTTTCCGCCCACTGCCACATTCAGCAACAGGTGAAATGCGCGATCAAAAGGCCAGGCATCCACGCCTTCCCGGCGATTCTTAAACGTATTAAACACTTTACCGTCAACCAGAAAATCAATCCGGTCAGTATTCCAGTCAATGCCATAAACATGAAAATCGCTGGCGATGGTGCTCATCTGAATACCGACAGATTTTTGAGTGCCCAGCATACCATTGTAGCGTTGCGTATGCACGGTGCCGAAAATACTGTCTGGCGCGTAACCGACGTGTTCCATGATGTCAATCTCGCCGCTGCGCGGCCAGCCGCCATAGGTCATGTCAGAAGGCAACATCCAGATAGCCGGCCAGATACCTCGTCCGGAAGGCAGTTTGGCCCTGATTTCCAGGCGACCATGATTCCAGTCGCCCTTGTTTTTAGTGACCAAACGCGATGAGGAATACTCCCTTGTGCCGGTTTTTTCATGTCGGGCTTCAATGATCAGAAAGCCGTTTTCCACCCGCGCATTTTCTTTTTTGTCCGTGTAGAACTGCGCTTCGTTGTTTCCCCATCCGCAACCACAGGGTTTATCGCAGGCGTCGCCAAGATCATAACCCCATTTTTGCGGATCCGGCAAGCCGGAATAATTAAATTCGTCGGACCAGACTAATCGCTTGTAATCACTGTTTTGATGCGCGTTTTTACCAGAAAAACACCCCATCATGATGAACAGTGTCAGTGCGTAAATGCTGTACAACAACTTGTTCATGGGCTACACGATCATTGTTTTACAAAACGCAACTCAAACCAGCCCTGTGCCAGTGGCGTGCCGTTTTGAGCGCGTTGACGACCACGTACGATCAGTTCGGTATCCGTCAGTTTCACCACATCCAGGACATTATCGCAGTCCCAAACGCCCATAAACTGATCGTCGGGCAGGATAATTTGATCGCGGTTGAGCGTTCCGGTACCTAATGAGTAGATGAACGATGCTTTGCCGGGGTCATAAGGTTTCACACTGTAACCATTCCAGGGGTCAACAGATGCGCCGTTATTGCGGTTTTCAAACACGAGATTTTCAAATGTAAAACAAAAACCGTCGTCGTATTGAGCATCTTGCAGGCCGTTTTCCGGCGAGGTGTACCAGGAATAGTCATCGTATGTCGGGCCAACCTTTACAGCGCCAGTCTCCCTTGAAAACGTCCAGCATTTACCATCCGGGCCACAGGCTGTCAGCATTTGCATTTTAGGCGTGCAACTCAGCGGTGCATCGCTGGTCACGACCACTTTTTTGGTCGTCGAGGCGGTGCCGCTACCGTCGGATTTGCTGACAAATAACGTGATGGCGTATTCGCCTTTTTTGGCAAATTGTACTGTGTCCAGCGCCTTGCTCGAATTTTTGGGCGCACCGCCAGGAAAATCCCAAATGCGCTGAAAATTGCCGGAAGAAAGGTCTTTTACGATAATTTTGTTTGAATCGCCGGGCACTCGTTCGATGCTGAAATCAGGCGCGGCAGGCGTGCCTGAAAGTTGATATTCATCATCGCGATCAGGTTTACAGGCTGTCCAGAAAATGATTGAAAACAGCGAGAAGAGAAGTATATTTTTCATTGCGTTGATTGAATGCTGGTTAATACCCTGAGTTTTGTTTTAAAGCGCCTTCCGTAGCCAGGATTTGCGATTGCGGAATGGGGAACAGTTCGTGTGTGCCGGTTTTAAAACCCAATGGTCCAAGCACCTGTTCTGCGCGTCCGGTACGCACCAGGTCAAAGAAGCGATGCGCTTCGAGACCCAGTTCGATCCGCCTTTCGCGATAGATGGCATCCAGCAGCGCCTGTCCGGTCGCATTGATGGCCGGAATGCCGACACGCGAGCGCACGAGGTTCAATGACGTGCGAGCCGCCGTTTCATCGCCATTTTGAGCAGCCGCTTCGGCGTGCATCAGCAATACATCGGCATAACGGATGACGCGATCATTCGAGCCGCCATTCGGATTGGCGTCGCCGAAGGGCGCATCTTCGCTTTTGTTGCTGAAATACTTTTTCGGATAATACACATAGGGGAAGTCGCCGGTAGCCGCCAGGGTAAAAATACCGCGATCGCCCATGGGTTCACCCACCCGAAAAACCGTTGATTTCAGGCGCGGATCTTCAAAACCTTCCTTGAAAAATTCATCCACAAAATCTTGCGTTGGAATATTGAAGCCGTATCCGGCGAATTGTCCGCGCGCGCGCTGAAACACATTGGTAAAACTGCCTTCATTAGCGTTGTTTTTCCCCCAGTTGCCGCCAGAGGCGTTCATGTACTGAATTTCAAACACCGACTCAACGTTATTTTCGCCGTCTTGCGTAAAAATGTCGGCGTATTTGGGCGTGAGTTGGTACTCGTTGGAGGCCACAATTTCTGCCGCGAGGGTTTGCGCCTGCGCCCATTTTTTGCGCCAAAGGTATGTTTTGACCAGCAATGCCTGCGCAGAGCCTTTGGTGATGCGCCCCAGGTCGGCGGCGGTATATTCGCTGCGTTTCCATAGGTCAGCGCTGGCTTCAGTCAGGTCGCGTTCAATCAGATCCCAGATTTCATCTGCCGAGGCGCGCGGGATATTGTATTCCGATGGGGCCAGCACGTGGTCGGCTTTCGGTACGCCGCCGAACATAGTGACGAGGTTGTAGAAATTCCAGGCGCGGATAAACTTCGCTTCGCCCAGAATCCGGGCTTTCAGTTTCGCATCCATGTCAATGCCGGGCACTTTTTCCAGCACGATGTTGGCGCGATAAATCCCTTCGTAGTCAGCGCCCCATTCGGATTCCAAAAGGTCCGTATTACTCTGGCCTTTGAAAGTTTCCAATTGCAATAGCGAGCCGGTATCATTATCGCCAGAACCGCCTTTAATGGCGTCGTCGGACATGATATCGCCCCAAAACCAGCGGAAATGACCGGCAGGAGACATTTGAAATTGCAGGGTGGCGTAGGCTGCGTTGACAGCAGCGATGGCGTCATCTTCCGTGCGATAGAAATTTTCTTCTGTCACGCCGATGATCGGATTTTTTTCCAAAAAGTCCTTCTGGCAGGAAGAAACGACCAGGCAAGTCAGCAGTAATGTGAATATATTTTTCATAACAGTTTGTGTTAGAGCATTTATTAAAATGTCAGGTTAATGCCGCCAAGAACGGTTCTTGCTTGCGGGTAAAAACCCCTGTCTGTTCCGATTTCCAGGTTTCTACCCACAACACCGATTTCAGGATCCAATCCTGAATACTTCGTCCAGGTCAGCAAATTCTGGCCGGTGACATAAATTTTCATTTTATCAAAACGCGCTTTTTTTAACCAGGATTGAGGCAAATTGTAGGCAAATTGCAAGGTTTTCAACCGCAAATACGAGCCATCCTCAATAAACCTGTCGCTAATTCGGGCATTTAGATTGGGATCTGTGAGGCTAATACGCGGTTCGGTCGTTGAAGTCCCCTCGCCCGTCCAGCGGCCCAAAGCCGATGAAGGACGGTTGACGTAACTAAAATCGTAGCGAGTTGTGTTGACATAAATATCGTTGCCTTGTGTACCCTGAAAAAACAGGTTCAATTCAAATCCGCACCAGTCCAAATTGGTGGTGAAACCATAGGTGAAACGCGGGGTTGGATTGCCGATATAAGTTCGGTCGCTTTCATTGATAATGCCATTGCCATCCAGGTCTTTGAAACGAATATCGCCCGGGGCTGTCTGGTCATTTTGGAATGCTGCGGCTTCTACTTCGGCTTGATTTTGGAAAATACCATCGGTCACATAGCCGTAAAACCCTGCAACAGGATAGCCAACAGCTGTTCTCGATGCCTCAAGTGAGGACGTGCCTGACGATTGAACGATATTAGTCAGCACAGGCACATTTCCGAAGCCAAGTCCAGTGACTTTGCTGTCAATAAAAGTGATGTTTCCGCCTACTAAAAAGCGCAACGGGTGGTCGTAATTGCGGTAATTCAGAGCGAGTTCGACCCCTTTATTTTCAGCAGTAGCTACGTTTTGGGCG
>JADZBJ010000269.1 GCA_020852155.1 Saprospiraceae bacterium
AATACGACAAAAAAGGTCACTGCTGCTTCCATTTTAGTCGCTTTAGGCATCATTTACGGCGACATCGGTACCAGTCCGCTGTACGTCATGAAAGCCATTGTTGGCGACAGGGAAATCACGGAAACACTCGTCTTGGGCGGTATTTCGTGCGTTTTCTGGACGCTTACTTTTCAAACGACCCTGAAATATATCTGGCTTACGCTCATGGCGGATAACCATGGCGAAGGCGGCGTGTTTTCCTTGTATGCCCTGGTCAGGCGCTTTAGAAAAGGCAACTTGTTGACCATCGCGACAATTCTGGGGGCAACGACACTGCTGGCAGACGGCATTATTACGCCGCCTATTTCTGTCGCTTCGGCGGTGGAAGGTCTTGAAACAGTGGTACCCAATCTTCCGACAGTTCCGATCGTCATTGCCATTTTATCGGTATTGTTCTTCTTTCAACGTTTTGGCACGCAGCGGGTAGGCAGTTTTTTCGGCCCGGTGATGGTTGTGTGGTTTTTGATGCTGTTCGTGCTGGGCGCGTTGGCCATTGCGCAATATCCGGGCGTGCTCAAGGCTTTGAATCCGTATTATGCCTGGCAACTGCTGGTGATGTACCCGCATGGGTTCTGGTTGTTGGGCGCTGTATTCCTCTGTACTACCGGCGCTGAGGCCTTGTATTCCGACCTGGGCCATTGCGGGCGTCAGAACATTCGTTACTCCTGGATTTTGGTTAAAATCAGTCTCTTGGCCAACTACTTCGGTCAGGGCGCCTGGATACTGACACAAGGTGAAACTTTGCTGGGCAGCCGCAATCCATTTTACCAACTGATGCCGCAGTGGTTTTTGGTGCCGGGCGTCATCATCGCAACGGCAGCCACCATCATTGCCTCGCAGGCGCTGATTAGCGGCTCTTACACGTTGATCAGTGAAGCCATGAGCCTCAACTTCTGGCCTCGTGTTACGGTCAAACAACCCACCGAACTCAAGGGGCAGATTTACATTCCGTCGGTTAATACGATTCTTTGGGTGGGCTGTGTTATGATGATCCTTTATTTCCGAAATTCGACGCACATGGAAGCCGCTTATGGCTTTTCCATTACGATAGCCATGATCATGACGACCATTTTGCTCAACTACTTTCTGTTGTATGTCAAAAGGTGGAATCGCTGGCTTGTCGCCGGGATTATTACGGTGTTTTCTGTGATTGAAATGGCGTTTTTTATCACGAACGTCGCCAAAATCAAGGAACGCTGGATGTTCCTGTTTTTCGAGTTATTTATTTTTCTGGTCATGTACGTCTGGTTTTATGCGCGCCGCATCAGCAACCGTTTCACGCATTTCGTGGATATCAAAACCTATCAGTCGCTCATGCTGGACCTCAGCAGCGACGATCAGATTCCGAAGTTTTCAACGCATTTGGTGTACCTGACCAAAGCCAATAACCAGACCCAGGTGGAAGAAAAAATCATCAAGTCTGTTTTTTCCAAAAAGCCGAAACGCGCCGACGTTTACTGGTTGTTTCACATCAATCGCACAGACACGCCTTACACCTTGGATTACGAGGTCAATGAACTGGTAGACGATAAAATCATCAGAATTGACCTGAACATGGGCTTTAGAATACAGCCCCGGGTGGAATTGTATTTCAAAAAAATCGTGTCAGAATTGGTGCAAAACAAGGAATTGAACCTGCACATCAGGCCTGACGGGTCAACTAGGTATAACCCGGAGCCGGACTTTAAATTCGTGGTCATCGAAAAATTCCTATCTGTGGAAAATGAATTTACGCTGCGCGAGGGCCTTTTGTTAAATGCTTATTTCACCCTGAAACATTTTGGGCAGTCTGATGAAAAAGCATTTGGCCTGGATAAATCGGATGTAGTCATGGAGCATGTTCCGCTGATTTATCAACCTGTTCAAAAACTCAACCTCCAGCGGCATCAGGAGGGTGTCTGAAATTACTCAATTTTTTAAATTTCAACTTTCAAATTGTACATTTCAAACATCAAAAACATTGAATTTGAAACATACAATTTGAAAGTTGAAAAGCAGGGTGGGGTAGCCTATCGCACCACCGTCACGTCGCCCTGGCGTTTCAGTTGCAGCACCCTGCCGCAAATGGCAATGTCGGCCTCCAGGTACCAGACCATCACTTCGGGCTGCATTTGCCGTGTTCTGTACAAAGCATCCCAACCGTTAGAAATGTCCTTACTTTCGTAGAGTTGGTTGCCCCAACGGTCGTACACCGTAAAATAGTAGCGCAACACAGTCAGTCCGGGCGCGAACTCCGGTTTGAAAATGGCATTTCGTGCCTCGACTGCATCAGGCTTCATGGCATTGGGTACATAAACAAACGACAGATCCGGTGCGAGGTCGGCCCATTCGGCATTGGCTTCGCTGCGAACCGTTTCGCAGCCATTGTCGGCTTCCATCCAGAATGCGCCAGCCTGTGTGATCAACTGATTGTTGCTGGTCGCGCCGTTGCTCCACAGATAAGTCGTCTGGTTATTGATGCCTGAAGCCGTTGGTGTTGCGATGACGCCTACGCTGTCGCAGGGCAATATCAGGTTGCTCATGGACAGCACTAATCTTGGCAGCGGATCAATACTGGCTTGTTTTTCATACAAACATCCCCAGTCGTCCATCAATGTTACGGTGTAATCGCCGACAGCCAAATTTTGGAATTGACTTTCGGGCTGGAACTGCACCCCGTCCAACGAAAACTGATAGGGTGGCTGTCCGCCCGTCATGCCTGTCGCTGTCAAACCGCCGGTACTGGAAATGGCGCAAGACGGGTCCGATTTCAGTGCATAATCAACGGCGGGATAAGCACTGACCACGAGGGTCACGATTGAGTCGCATCCTTCGCTGGTCTGCAAGGTGAAATCCTTAACCGTACCCGGAGGCCACTGCCCGCCTTCGAAGGCGAAAGTGGCGCCTGAGCAAATGGTAACTGGATAATTCGAGGCCGCTGACTGGTATTGCTCCACCACAACGGTCACTATCGAGTCACATCCAACAGCATTGGGCAATATGAAGACCTTTGTTTGCCCGCCCGTTAATTGTTGGTTCTGGTAGGTAAATGTTTCACCCGGACAAACGCCTGTCTGCAACGTGGCCGAAGTCGGAAACTTCTCAGTTACGGTTACTGTCACAACCGAATCACAGCCGAGGTAATTATCCAGGATAAAATCCTGTGTTTGCCCAATGCTTAATGGCGTGTTATTGTACATGACTGTTGTGCCAGTGCAAGCGCTTAAATGTTCAGTGCCCGTCGAAGTCGGCAGCGCTGAAACGGTTACGGTCACCACAGAGTCGCAACCCAGGTAATTGTCAAAAGTAAACTGCTGGGTCTGGCCTATGCTCAAAGTTGCACCTTCGTAAGTAACCGTTGTTCCCGGGCAAGTGCGCAGATTTTCACTACCGGTCGAAGTGGGTAATGCTGAAACAGTTACCGTCACCACAGAGTCGCAACCCAGGTAATTGTCAAAAGTAAACTGCTGTGTCTGACCGATGCTCAAAGTTGCACCTTCGTAAGTAACCGTTGTTCCCGGACAGGTACGCAGGGTTTCACTACCGGTCGAAGTGGGCAACGCTGAAACAGTTACGGTCACCACCGAATCGCAACCCAGGTAATTGTCAAAAGTAAACTGCTGTGTCTGACCGATGCTCAAAGTCGCACCTTCGTAAGTAACCGTTGTGCCCGGGCAAGTGCGCAGGTTTTCACTTCCCGTAGAAACAGCCAATGGTGAAACGGTGACAGTTACCACCGAATCGCAGCTGTTAGGCAACGGGAATGTTACCGCTTGTGTCGTGCCGGTTGGAATGGATACACCATTATATAATACAGACTCATTCGGACATCCTTTCAGGGTGAGCGCTGACGCTTTAGGCTGGCAGTCGAAATCAATCAACAATCGGCCGTTACCTGTTACATCACAGCCTGATAACGAGACCAGTTCCTGGCCGATCACAACATGCCAGTCAGGGGGCAGGGTAGCGGGGTCTAATTGCAGGATATAATCCGTGCTCAATACATTCGGGAAGCCCAGCCAGCCGCTGTTGCCTGATGTGCCGCTGGCGACGGTAGCGCCACTTTCCGTCAACCAAACGCCGATACCGGACACCAGGGTGTCGGCCGGGTCAATCATGCCATTGTCATTGACATCTGACCATACCTGCGAGTTGACAGTACCGTAACCTGTGTAAAGATTCAGGTTCAAAGAGCCGCTTTCAGCGGTGCAGCCATAAAAATCCGTTAGAACAGCGTGGTAAGTTCCACTTTGTTCAGCAATGAAATTGTTGGAAGTAGCGCCGGCTATAGGGCTGCCATTCAGGTACCATTGCCAGTTGGCGATATCGGGCAGTGTTGGCAGACATAGCGTATCGGGGTTGCATCGGGTATGGCAACCTGTTGGTATGGCCGTGGCTTGCGGGCCGGGAAGAATAACCAACTCATTGCTCTGGTTTTGACATCCGAACTCGTTGATGACACGAACGTAATACTCACCCGGATTCATGGCTGTAACTGATGTGCCAAGCAAGCCATTATTCCAGATGTATTGCCAGTTGCCAGGGTTAGGGCCGTTGTAAGTCAATACATTGGCTGAGCCGGGGCAATATCCCGAACCACTGATGGAAAATCCTTCAGGACGAGGATTAACCGTCA
>JADZBJ010000270.1 GCA_020852155.1 Saprospiraceae bacterium
CCGCCATTGTTTTGCCGGCGATACCCGGTGCGAGGCCGAGTTTGTTCATTTCGGTTTCGTGGCGCCTGGCTTCGCGCAAGCCGTAGAAAACGCCGCGGACTGTAGCTTCAGCGCGACCGCGAATACCGTTTTGCGTAACAGGTTTGCCCGTTACGCAAGCGATTGAGTCCACTTCGCCGTGGCGCATGGCTTGGTATGTATCCATGATCCAGGCCATTTCGCGCGGGCCTGTGCCGTAGTCTGGTGCAGGAACGTCAATACCAGGGCCGATGAAGTTTTTCTTAACCAGTTCGGCTGTGTAACGACGGGTAATATTTTGCAATTGCCACTCAGTGTAATTAGCCGGGTTGATCTTGATACCGCCTTTTGCGCCACCGAAAGGCACATCCACGAGGGCGCACTTGTACGTCATCAGGGCGGCGAGTGCCATTACTTCGTCCTGGTCAACAGATTCAGCATAACGAATACCGCCTTTAGTTGGCAGTCGGTGGTGGCTGTGTTGTACGCGGTAGGCTTCGATGACCTGAAAATCATCGCCGATACGGACGGGGAAACGAATTTGCAACACGAGATTGCAGGCCTTGATTTGCTCTACGAGTCCTCTCGGAATGTCGGTGAAAGAGGCGGCCTTGTCAACGTAATTTTCTACGCTCTTGAAAAAACTGATTTGTCCACTCATTTTTGATCGTCGTTGAGTTGGTGTTCAATATTGGTTAGCTTTTTATCAAGCCTGATAAGGTACCACACAATGCCTATAAAAATGAGCAAAATAACTCCGATGACGACGTAGATTTTGCCCGTCTCTCGCATAAAATCGCGGTTGCCCTGGGCCAGAAGTGCCGGCAAAGATATTGCCTGCAACAAAAGAATCATTAAAATTTCAGGCGTTTTAAAAAATTTCATGTTTTGAGCAGATGTGATAGGTTTCTTTTTAATCTAAAATCAAAAAACATATTGCGCAATCATCAGAAACCGAAACCTACGGAAGCCTGAATGACAAAATTGCGGTCCTTATCGTCGCGCAACAACAGAACATTGTTTTCTCCAACGCCTGATTTGGCAACATCAGCCGAATTGTTGGTAATGTCGGCCAGTCCGTATTGCAGGCGTACGCTGGCATAAAGCGCATTGCTCAAATAATAGGAAACACCGCCGACCAGGCCATAATCCAGCACATTATACAGCCTGCCGAGATCGTCTTTCAGGTCGGTGTAAGCGCCCAGTGTTTTGGGCGTTTCAAAGTTGGTTGCGCCAACCCTGACTACTAAATTTTCAGAACCTTCTGCGGCTTCACCAGGATCATCGCCACGATAGTTTTGATTCAGATTGAATTCCATAGCGTCGCCCAGTTTTCCACCTGACGAAGGATTAGGCTGTACTTCAATGCTGGAATAAGTCAGTGAACCTTCGCCGGTGCTTTGAACATTCAGCCCCATGAACAATCCGCCGGATACTTCGAAGTCGCGCCAGCGCCCTACGGCCATAACCGGAATGTCGAGGTAGCTATTATTGATGTTGATGAGGTATTTGGAAGTTCCGACCGTCAGTCGGTCGGTTGTTGAATTACGGAAAAAGCGATAGCCGGGGCCATCAAAGGTGTATTTGCCGCCGCGTTTGGAGTACATGAATTCCCCTCTGATGCTAAATGCGTCGGTAATCGGATAGCCCACGCTCATGCCGACATGAAAGCCCGTGACGTTGCCGAAAGTTTCCAGCGATGCGCCTGCTGCGCTTTTTTCAGAAGGGCCTTTGATCGAGGCGAAATTGAGGCCGGTTTTGAAACCGAAGCGCAGTTGCGCCTCTGCATGAAAACATCCGGCTAATATCAGGAGTGCGGTGATAAAATGTTTGAAAGTCATCGTTGTTCTTGCGTTAAATACGAAAATGTGCATCAGCATCCAGAACGCACAGCACTTCTTGTTCGATGCGTGCAGGTAACGCTGGCGGGCAAATGTACGCGAAAGCGCAGCATTCAAAATACGCAAAAACTGACCTACTTTGTCGCCCATTTTAAAAGCAATAATTTGACCTATGCACCCTGTTGATACGCTTCGGCTGAATTTTGATGCTGATCGCATGTTTATCCTGAACATCGCCATGGCGTTTCTGATGTTCAGCGTAGCCCTGGATGTACGACTGAGTGATTTCAGGCAGGTGGCGCGTTTCCCGAAATCGGTGGGCGTGGGTCTGCTGGCGCAATACCTGATTTTCCCGATCCTGACCCTGGGCATTATTCGGGTGGCCCATCCGCCGGTCAGCGTCGCGCTGGGTATGGTGCTGGTAAGCATGTGTCCTTCGGGAAACATGACCAATTTTCTGGTGCATTTTGCACGGGCCAACACCGCCCTGTCTGTGACGCTGAATGCGATTATTATCCTGACGGCTACGTTTGCCACTCCGGCAGGTTTTCTGTTCTGGAGCCAATGGATACCCGAATCAGAAGCGATGCGCACGGCTTTTGCCATTAATTTCAGCGATATGGCGCTCATTATTATTCGGCTGATCGTTGCGCCCCTGTTTTTGGGTATGTGGCTGCACCATCGTTTTCCGGAATTTACAGCCCGCATTCGGCCCTGGGCGCAGCGGATTTCACTGCTGATATTTTTTGCCATTCTGGCCCTGGCTTTACTGGGCAATCGCGCCAACCTGGTTGATTATCTGGGTTTCGTGTTTTTGCTGGTGGCGGCACATAATTTTGTAGCCTTGTCGTCGGGTTATTTGCTGGGCGGCCTGTTTCGGTTGCCGGAGCAAGATCGCCGTACCCTGGCCTTCGAAGCGGGCGTGCATAACACAGCACTTGGGCTGATCCTGATTTTTCAGTTTTTCAACGGACTCGGCGGCATGGCCCTGATTGCAGCCTGGTGGGGCATCTGGGATCTGGTGACGGGTATTGGTTTGGCGAGTTGGTGGCGAAGAAGCGCGTAGGGTGCGCTTGTGGGTGTCTTTTCCCGCAGATTGCGCAGATTAAAGCGCAGATTTCGCAGATTTCCTAGATTATCTGCAGGACATTTGCCCTACTCGAAATTCCCAAGGCGCTGGGCTAAGTTTTTACCAAAACTCTATATATTTTCAAGAAGGAACTAAATAATGCAATCATTCATATCAGAGATCCGTCAAATCATGCAAACAGCGCGGTGAGGAGCGGGCCAGTTATGGCAAACAACTTGTAAAATTACTTTCGGAAGACCTTTAAA
This sequence comes from Saprospiraceae bacterium, assembly GCA_020852155.1. Lineage (GTDB taxonomy): Bacteria > Bacteroidota > Bacteroidia > Chitinophagales > Saprospiraceae > M3007. The sequence goes on from JADZBJ010000270.1 coordinate 3,195, forward strand.
CAGAATTTGGAGAGGGTTATTCGAGTACCAACCTCTGGTTGATGCGTCAGTTTTACCTGACTTTTCCAATTCTCCACTCGCTGAGTGGAGAATTGACCTGGACGCATTACAAGCACCTCATTCGTCTGGAAGACCCCGACAAAAGAGCGTTTTATATCAACATGACACATCTCACATAAAATGCCATTACCGGACTTTACAATACCGTTTTAAGCAGGAAAGAGTACGATACCAGTTTTGTAAACAAAGTTTGAGTCTGAAATTTGCCCGCCTGGCCCAAAACAAGGGTCATTTCGCAACACTTTACGCAAATTACAGTTTTGGGTTGACGATGGTCGGCATGATGGTTCAACAGCAACCTCTAATAGCTGATAAAAAAACCTAAAGGGTTCATCAGACTTCGCCTGAAACTGCTTTCGCAGGAAGTCTGTTCCATACCCTACCACTTTTGACCGACTTACTCTAAATTTGCCCCCGTTTTGGAACTCAAAGGCAAACTCTTTTGCGGCATCGCCGGCATTTTCATTTTCGATCTGTTGGGTATTCCCTTCGGCGGGTTGCTGGGTTTCATTTTCGGCTCTGTGGCCGGGCATTATCTATTCGATCAACCC
>JADZBJ010000271.1 GCA_020852155.1 Saprospiraceae bacterium
CAAGCCCTGGCAAGACCGCAACCAGGAAGGCGGCGGCGGTTGTTATCACCGCCGTCCGTACGACCCCAACCGTCCGCAACGCGAAGGCGGCTACGAGCGCAAGCCTTGGCAAGATCGCAATCAGGAAGGCGGTCCGGAGCGCAAGCCCTGGCAAGATCGCAACCAGGAAGGTGGTCAGGAGCGCAAGCCCTGGCAAGACCGCAACCAGGAAGGCGGCGGCGGTGGTTATCAGCGCCGTCCGTACGACCCCAACCGACCTCAACGCGAAGGCGGCTACGAGCGCAAACCGTGGCAGGATCGCAGTCAGGAAGGCGGTCAGGAGCGCAAGCCCTGGCAAGATCGCAACCAGGAAGGCGGCGGCGGCGGTTATCAGCGCCGTCCGTACGACCCCAACCGTCCACAACGCGAAGGCGGCTACGAACGCAAACCGTGGCAGGATCGCAGCCAGGAAGGCGGCGGTGGCGGCGGTTATCAGCGTCGCCCGTACGACCCCAACCGCAGTGGTGGCGGGTTTAACCGTGGCGGTGGCGGCGGTGGCTTTAATCGCGGCGGCGGCGGCGGCGGATTCAACCGTGGCGGCGGCGGTAAAAAGTTCAAGAAAAAAGAAGAGGTATTTGACCTCCCAACAGGCCCGAAACCCGAGTTGCCCAGCGGCGAGGGTATGCCATTGAACAAGTACCTGGCACATTGTGGTATCTCATCGCGCCGTAAAGCCGTTGAGTTTATCAATGCCGGACAGGTAACCGTAAATGGTGAAGTAAAAATGGAGCCATACTACCGCGTTCAGGCGGGCGATGCCGTTACTTGTAATGGTGACGACCTGTCAGTACAGGAGCGCAAAATCTACCTGCTGTTCAACAAGCCCAAAAACGTCATCACAACCACTGAAGACGATCGCGGCCGAACAACCGTTCTGGATTTTGTCAATCCACTATACGCTGAACGCCTGTATCCGGTAGGTCGCCTCGACCGAGACACCACAGGTTTGTTGCTCATCACCAACGATGGCGAACTGGCCAACAAACTGTCGCACCCAAGTCATCACGTTCAGAAACAGTATCGTGTAGGTTTGCGTCGTTCGCTGACACAGGCTGACCTGGAAAGAATCGAGCAAGGCGTGGAACTGGAAGACGGTCTGATGGAAGTCAACTGGATTCGTTTTGCGGAAGACAAGCCCAATCGCGATATCGTCGAACTGGAAATCACGTCCGGCCGCAATCGCATTGTGCGTCGTTTGTTTGAAGCGCTGGGTTATGAAATTTACAAACTCGACCGTTTCTACTACGCAGGCTTGACCAAAAAGGACCTGGAACGCGGTAAATTCCGCGAACTGACACAGCGCGAGATCATCATGCTGAAACATTTCACAGGACACCCGTCAACGTCACGCCCAAAAAGTAGAATGGAAGGCGAAGACACTGACGACATGGATAACATGCAAGACGAACCGGAGGCTGACGTATAAGTGCCTTCGGAAACGATACAAGTTTGAAGATAATGAAGGGCTATCCTGGTTTCAGGATGGCCCTTCTATTTCTAACGCAGAGACCAACAGAGCATTAAGAGCGTGTTCGGGAATTGGATTTTGGCCTGCTCTCGAAAAATTCAATTCTGCTCGGCGTTAAAATTTTCGCCTTAGAACCCGGCTAAGCCTGCAAATTTTGCCTTGATCAAAATCGAATTTTCCCTCGTTCGGCACAAACCCAATTCCCGAACACGCTCTAACAGTGGATGTTGTACTCAGTGGTCTCCGTGTAACACTCCGTGGTCTCTGTGTTTGAAAAAATAGGCCCTCACCTCAATCAAACCGACCCGTATATTACCGCCAACCTGTTTAATTCAAGCGATTTTCCATGTTTAAATCCAGTTCGATCTTTTCTGATTCAAAGCAACACTTCTTGATTCTGGATGCCCTTCGCGGTGTCGCTTCGATTGTCGTGGTGCTGTTTCACGTATTGGAGATTTACTCCGGCAGCGACCACACCAAACAGCTCATTAATCATGGTTATCTGGCGGTTGATTTCTTCTTCATGCTTTCAGGTTATGTTATGGCTCATGCCTACGACGACCGTTGGGGCAGCATGACCATGACTGATTTTTTCAAGCGCAGGTTGATAAGGTTGCACCCCATGATTATCGTGGGGATGACTGTTGGCGCGCTTTGTTTCTATTTCGGCGAATCGGCCTATTTCCCGAAAATTGCTGAAACGTCGGTTACGCAAATGCTGGTTGTCATGTTGATCGGATACACCCTGATTCCCGTGCCGCTTTCAATGGACATCAGGGGCTGGCATGAAATGCACCCGCTAAATGGTCCGGCCTGGTCGCTGTTTTTTGAATATATCGCCAATATCCTGCATGTGCTGATTTTGCGCAGATTGCCCAACCTGATTCTGGGCATTTTAGTCGGACTGGCAGCGCTCAACCTGATTCACATGGCTGTAACCAGTCCCAACGGCGACGTGATTGGCGGTTGGGCTATCGAACCAGAGCAATTAAGGATCGGATTTACGCGGCTTTTATTCCCCTATATGGCCGGTATGCTACTTCGCAGGGCTGTTCAGGTAAAATCAGGAAAAAATACTTTCCTGCTCAGCAGTCTGTTATTGGTGCTTGTGTTGAGTATGCCCCGCATTGGCGGCCATGAAACGCTGTGGGCGAATGGCCTGTACGATTCGCTGACCATTATCCTGATGTTTCCGATCATCGTTTACCTGGGCGCAATCGGGCAGGTAAATGACGCGAAAACAGAAAAACTTTGCACATTTCTGGGCGATATTTCCTATCCGCTTTACATCGTTCATTTTCCGTTTGCCTATGTATTTTATGCGTGGGTGGATACCAACAAGATTCCATTAGCACAAGGTTTTGTAGTCGGTTTGGCGCTTTTGGCCTTTACGGTTTTGCTGTCTTACGCGCTCTTGAAGTATGTTGACGAGCCAGTTAGAAAGTGGCTGGCGAAGCGTTTTATCAAGGCTTGATAACGGTAGTGAAATGGCGGCTTTAAATACATCGGGGAACTATGGCTTGGTGCTACGGGTTATTTTTTCAAGGATTTTGCACAACTACATGACGTTGATTATAATTGCAGCCAGTTTGGCCATTTGCACGACATAGCCAGACAATCCCGTCAACAGACAATGAATACACAGATCTTGAAAACACAAACCTTATACAGGCCTGTCAATAAAGTCGAACTTGATCTTATACAGGAACTGGACTGGAAAGCATTCCCGCCGCGATTGCCCGAGCAACCGATTTTTTATCCTGTTATGAATCAGGAATATGCCAGTCAGATAACCACAGAGTGGAACCTCCCGGCGTATGGCAACGGATTTGTAACAAAATTCCAGATCCCTTCAGATTATCTGTCAAAATACCCGGTGTACAACGTCGGTGCAAAAATTCACGACGAACTATGGGTGCCAGCCGAAGACCTGGCTGAATTTAACAGTAAAATTATCGGCGACATTGAAATCGTGGAAGCGCATACGACCGCGCCCAATAGTCATTTTCTTTTTCTTGAAGACATCGTCCGCCTGAGCGATGTGGCGCATGTGCTCATTGTGCACAGTATTCATCCGGAAATGGAGATCAAGATTACCGGGAAATCCATGTTAAATAACATTTTACTGAAGGCGTATGGCCGACAAACAGAAGCGTTGGTCGTTACTAAAAATCAGCGCGCAAACACTTTTGCGCTTTCTTTAGATCAAGATGATTTGATTGCCAGGTTCAAAAAAAGAACAGTTGTTATGTTGAACCTGTGAAAGTCTGTTGAAGCGGCCAATATTGCCGGAAATTACGATTCGCTTTTTTATTAAACTTTTTAATACTATTTCATTATGCAAAAATTATTGATTTTGATTGCGCTTCTACTGCCCAGGCTGGCAGATGCACAACCCAAAGCACAGTGGTATGACCATCCGGGAAGTATCACACTCGAAGATGGCACCGTAAAAAAGGGAGTCATCCGCAACTTTGGAAGCGACGATGAACCCTGGCATTACCAGTCCAGCGTGCGCTTCATGGATTCTACCACTTGGAACGGACTGACCAAAGCCCGCAACAAAGATTTTGAAAAGTATGAGCCAGATGAAATCAAGGCTTATGAACTGCTTGACAACGGCTTGGTATATGTTTCAAAGCCTTACAGCGACATGACATCCGTGAGCATCAAAATGGCAAAAACATGGTATTTCATGCGAGCGATTGTTCAAGGCAAAACCGCCCTGTATCATTACTACGATGCGCCGCCGAATTTCTATATTGGTAAAGAAGGTGAATATGAGAAGATGAAGCAGGAAAAAGCCATTAACAACTACGTGCTCGTTGAGCAGCAAGAGAACAAACTCAAAAACATTACGGATATTGATCTTCGAAAGTCTATTGAAGACTGTCCTGCCGTATTGGCTAAATACGACGCCGGAGAATATGGCACATCGCCTATGGACACCGGGAAAAAGAAAGGCCTTGGAAAATTCATCGCCAAAGTCGTGGACAGCAATAAAATGAAGGAGTTCGCTGCGCCACTTTTCCGAGACTATAACAAATGTTTTTAGGGTAAAATGAGGAGGGTGGAAGGTGTTTTTGAAAAATCAATAAAACCCTTCCACCCTCCTCCTTTTACCCTAAACCTCTCAATATTTTATCAAATTTTCCTGAAACACTTCGTTGCCGTCGCCGCGTACCTGAAGTGTTACGATGGGCTTTTCGCCGGCCCATTGCACCTTGACGATGCCGAAATTTTTCTTTACAATCATGTCGCCCACACGCAGGCGATTGGTTTCGCTGTCGCCGCTGCGGATGTGGGTCATGCCGCTGGAAGTAAAATCATAAAGCGGGTAAGGCAGTCCTTCGAGGTTCATTTTACTGACTTCAGCCATGTGGCGGTCGCCGCTAAGGATCAACAAATTGCGCGGCTTTGTTTTGGTGATGAGCGACAACAGGCGTTTGCGTTCGTTCGGGAAATTGCCCCATTTTTCATGGCCATGATCGTCAGCCAGTACCTGAACGCTGGAGCAAAGAATATTGAGGTTGGCTGTGCTGTTTTTTAGTTCATTTTCCAGCCACTGCCATTGTTTTTCTCCCAATACATTGCCCGTGGTATTCGGGATGTATCGTTTTGCTTTGGTCGGGTCAGGCTCCAGTTTGTCGCGGAAATAGCGAGTATCCATGACAATTACCTTGATTTTTTGTGGCGCCTTGCCAAAAGTGTAGGACTGATAAGCGCCTTCGCGTTTGCGCAGCGGGTTATTTGACGGTACGTCCAGAAAGTCCATGAGGCATTTTTTAGCGCCTTTTTTCATGGGGTAATCCTTACAGCCGTCATTGATGCCATAATCGTGGTCGTCGTAAACACCCACAATTTGCGCTTTGGCGCGTAGTTTTTTGTATTCCGGGTTTGTTTTCAGTCGCTTGTAATGCGCTGCCAGGGCTTTCATGTCGCTGGTATCGGCATAGATGATATCGCCGAGCCAGATCCAGAGTTGAGGATTGTTAGCCGCTACATGCCCCCACATGGTTTGCGGTTTGTCCACCTTGTTGCAGGAGCCAAATGCAATGATCGTAGGTGCGGTAGTGGTGTCAATCCATTTGGGCTTAAAGGCCTCCTGATCTTTATTTTCGATGTCAATGTCGGCAGTATTGACTTCTGCGCCAGCTTTGGGCGTTAATTTGTCTTTTTGCGCAGCCGCAGTGAATTGAACAGCGACCAGCGCAAAAAATAAAGCAAATGCTTTTCTCATAAATGAATGTTCGTGGGAAGTGGAGCAGGATTTTTGCGTAAACGTCATTAATACGGAATATCGTACACGAGGGTAACATTAACCAATTTGTGATTTGGTTATTTGAGGATTTGGTTATTGTTTTTTTTCACCATCTATCTCAATTCTTCGCCTTTTTACCCTCAACCTTACACCTTTTTCAACGTTTAACCAGCATGTCTGATCCTGTTTTACTTTTCGACGGCGTATGCAACTTGTGCAGTGCTTCGGTACAATGGGTGCTGCTGCATGACAAAAAAGAGGCCATACGGTTTGCTTCGCTGCAATCGGAAGCGGGCCGCAGGTTGATGGTGCAGCACGGCCTTGACCCGGCGCAAATGTCATCGGTTGTGTTGATTGAACAAGGACGATGCTGGACAATGTCTGATGCACCGCTTCGGGTGTTGGCGATAGTGGGAGGCTGGTGGCGTATTTTCAGTGTTTTCAGCATTGTTCCCAAGCCTGTTCGGGACAGCATTTATGCCTATATTGCCCGACATCGCTACCGCTGGTTTGGTAAAAAACAGGAATGTTGGCTGCCAAAGGAGTCCTGGAAACGTCGTTTTCTGGATTTTTAACAAACGGTAGGCGGTCACTTTGCGCGACAAGTGTAGTTTTGCGCCCTCTTATGACACAACCCGAACTACTTGACAGGCTTGAAGCCGATCTCCGTACGCTGCTGGATCAGACGCGCACCTCTTTGCTTAACCTGCCGGAGGAGGCTTTGCAACACCGGCCGCAACCGCAGCAGTGGAATGCGGTGGAGTGTTTTGCTCATGTGAACGTTTTCTTTGATCGTTATCTGGCGCCCATTGAATTGGCTATACACAAATCGAAAGCCCGACGCTGGTCGCCTAAAGACAAGGTGAAATACACGATGATGGGACGTTCGGATATTGCGCGCGCCAATCCGTACAACGGAAAAAGTTTCAAGACGAAAAAACGCTACGACTTTGCACACAAACCCCTCGGCGCTAACGAAGTAAAGCGATTCATTATCCTGGGTGAAAGATTGTTACGCAACATTCAGGCCTCGCGCGAGGTGGACATCAATCGCGCCAAAATCGGTCGTGGCCCTTCCGGGTTTTTCAGTTATACCCTGGGAAATGTCCTGGAATGGCTGGTCGTGCATTCACAGCGACATGTGCAACAGGCGCAACGCCTGACAGGGCGGAGTTAGTGTGTGTTCGGGAAAATATTACTAAAGACCCAACCCTCAACGTCCAATCTCTTAAAACACGCACATTTCAGGTTGCGGCGCCCTTTATCTTTATTCCGGTTTTTGCCATCAGGCGACTAAAATATTTATATATTTTGCCAGAAACATACAATTATCGAAATTAGCGCGCTCAATAAAATACGCCTTACATTTACCGCCCCTTTTAACAGAATACAGACCCACCCTGGCTGACCATTAATCTTGGCAAATCGGCAGATTTAGTAATACACGATTCGCCCAAAATCTGTCTTCGCGGTAATCCTGGACACTGAAAGCAGTCCAAAAACCAGCCAAACCAGCCTATTTACATGAAAAGACTACTACTGTCTGTAGCGGTGCTGATGAGTATCGCTTATTCGTTGTTTGCGCAATGCCCTCCCCCGAATTTTCCGAATCCTGGTTACACCTGCCAAACTGCTCCGGTACTTTGTCCGACGCTGGATGGATACTGTGTGAACACAGGTATTGCGCCGCCGGTCAACCCGACGCCTACGATTCCAGGATGCCAATCCCAGTATGTTTTTAACAACCCGATCTGGTTTGGCTTTTTTGCCGGCACGACGAGCATTTCCATTCACCTGACCGCCAACAACTGCGTAGGGTCGCAAAATGGTATTCAGGCTGGCATTTACGACAACTGTATCAGCCAGTCCATGGCTTTACAGTGTGCTTGTTCCAACGATTTTACATTAACGGCAAACAACTTTGTTGTAGGTGAAGTTTACTGGTTTTTCATTGACGGATGCGGTGGCGCCGACTGTGATATTTCCATTGACGTAACCGTGGGTAGCACTGTAAGCTTTCCGCCGAACCCGCCGACCATGATAAATGGCCCGATTACAGCGTGTGGAGGAACATCCACTGCTTATAATGTAGCATTGGTACCAGGGGCAACATCTTATGCCTGGACAACCAACCCGCCCATTGGCACGATCACGACCAATCCTGCGGGCAATAATGCTACGATTGCGTGGCCAAACAATGCGAGCGGCCCTGTGGATGTCTGCGTAGCGGCTAATAATGCTTGCTATCCTAACAATCCGCCGATATGTACGACGATTGTATTGACGCCCAAGCCCACAGCAGTGATTTCCGGTAGCGGAGTTGTATGCGCCGGCGGCAGCGGCAGCCCGGCAAATCTTACCGTAACGTTCACCGGCGAAGGCCCCTGGACATTTACACCGACTTTAAATGGCACACCTCAGCCGCCAGCTATCACCACCAACGACAACCCTTATACTTTGTCGGTCACGCAGGCCGGCAACTGGGGATTGCAAGGTCTAACTGGTTCAGGATGTGCGGGAACAACCTCCGGGGTCGCGCCAGTCACTTTAGTCAATATAAGTCCGACGATATCGCCCACAGCGGCTACCTGTGGGCAAAGTAACGGCAACCTTAACCTGACGGTCACCGGCGGAGCAACGCCGTATGACTATGACTGGTCAAACGGAGAAACAACCGAAGACTTGACCGGCTTCCCACCCGGAACCTATACAGTCACGGTGACGGACAACAATGGTTGTACCAAGACCCAAACAGCAACCATCAACAATAACCCCGTTGCGATTACCATCACCCCGACCATTACGGCCAACACGACCTGTATTGGCGGTAACGGCTCTATTTCAGTCAATGTAACACCGGGCACACTTCCCTATACCTATGCCTGGAATAATGGTGAAACTACTACGTCCATTACAGGACTTACACCGGGCACTTATACCATCACTGTAACGGGTGGATTGACCTGTACACAAACGGCCTCGTTCACGGTACCCAATACACCCAACCTGCCCAACGGGACGGCCACGCCTACGGGTTCGACCTGTGCGCTGGATAACGGCGCAATTAACCTGACGCCCAGCGGGGGCATTTCTCCGTATATGTTTTCATGGAGTAATGGCGAAACGACAGAGGATTTATCCAATCTTTTAGCCGGAACATACACCGTTACGATTACCGGCGACAATGGATGTACTCGAACGGTTTCAGCAACAGTTTCGAATACCAATCCGCCGTTTACTGTAACGCCAACCATCGTAGCTAACACGACTTGTAATGGTGGAAATGGCAGTATTTCACTGAGTGTCGCTCCGGCGTCCGGCACATACACATTTTCGTGGGCAAATGGTGACATGACTAACTCCCTG
>JADZBJ010000272.1 GCA_020852155.1 Saprospiraceae bacterium
CCAAAAATTCCAGATTGTGTTGACTCCAGTCGAAATTGACCGTATTATTCAGATGATAAACGATGAAAACGTCTGACAAGCGAAAATCCGTTAAAAAGGAAAATCTGCCGCAAAAAACCTGCGCAACTTGTGGCAAACCATTTTCATGGCGCAAAAAATGGGAAAAGGTCTGGGATGAGGTTCGCTATTGCAGCGACAGGTGCCGAAACGGCAAAAAATCATGAAAAGCCGTGCATATCAGCACTGCAAAACACTTCTTCAAGGAATCACACTTCTGAATTGATGATGCGCGCACAAAAAAACCTCCTGCGGAACTCAATCCGCAGGAGGTGTATAAACCAATCTTCAGGCTCCGCGCATTAACGGGTGCAGAAGAAGAAGTGATTACCGCAAGTTTTCATAAAGTGCAGGTCGCAGCCATTAGCGGCTTTGATGCGGAAAGCCATGCGGTCGCGTTCAGCGTCAGGCAAGGTGTAATACCCTGTTTTGTGCGCTTTGCTATAACCCAGGTTACCCGTCGAGCCAACAGGCAATGTCACCGCCGAGACTTGTTCCGGTTTGGCATCTGCGAAACCGCTATAACCCATGGCTATGTACATCCTGTCAAGGAAAGCACGATCACCGCTATTTGATTTATGACGCGCGGCCAGTTTGTCGTAAAAGCCGGATGGCGACAAATCATGTGAATCACCAAATTCAGGATTGGGACCCAGGCGCGACAGTTTTTTAGCCACACCGTCGGTATTTACCTTAAACACTGGATCGGTTTGGTTATTGCAATCGCAAGTAGCAGCCTTAACTGGCGGCGGTGTCGGCGCAGGCGTTTCTGCTTTTTTGATGGTATCGACCGCTACCGCAGGCGGCGTTGTTGTAGGGATGGCAGCACCCATGTCTGTGCTCTTGTTGCATCCGCTACATTGACGCCACAGCAGGAACAGCAATCCGAGTAATAACAGGGGCAACAGCCATTTCCACCAACTGCCACCGCCACCACCGGCAGCCGCCGGAGCAGCGTCCATGTTGGTTACAAATGGCGCGGCTTTTACTTCTTCACGCACAACAGGCGGCGGCGCAATGTATTCGGGTTCCGGTTCAACAGGCGTAGCAGGTACAGCCTCGGTATCATCGAAGGCAAAATGCGGAGCCGTGGTGGCCTTGACGCTGTCGGCCAGGCCAAATGCCAGCGCTCCGGCCGTAAACGGCATCCACCAGCCCAGCAGCGCACCTTCCGAACTGAAATGGCAAGTGCGGGCGATTTCCTGGCGATTTCCGGCTTTCAGACTCATGTAATAGCCTTTATCGTCGTGTTCCTGTGTCCAGCGCTCCTCAATATCCTTGTTTTTAATAACCGACTCAATACCATTATCGCGCCCCGAAGCGGATTGGTAACCTTCTGATTTCAGCCAGACATTGTGTTCCTTATCAATGGCTGCGAAATAGTACTGACCAGTCGTTTCATCCTGGAATTGCGTAAAGCCTTCGTATTTGGAATTTTCCTTATTGTCGTATGCCTCGCAGGGCAGGTAATCCTCAATCACTGCGGCGTGGTGCACTGCGCGGTCAGAATAGGTACTGAAAGCCGTGGCGATGCCTGCTCTGGCCGCCGCTTCGGAGTCGTATGCGCAGGAACGGGCAATTTCCTGATTGTTACCGGCGCGCAAGATGAGGTACCATTTTCCGTCGGCTTCATCCTGAATGACCTTGTAGCGTTCTTCGAGGTCGCGGTTTTTCATCACCGATTGAATGCCGTTATCACGGGCGGATTCGGTGGTGTAGGCTTCCGAGCGCATGATGACCCGACCCGTATCCGATACCGCCGCAAAATAATAACTGCTGGTAGCCTCATCGTACCAGGATTTAAAACCCGGGTAACGATCGTCGTTGGGCGCTGCGGCGTAATTTTCACACGGAAGGTAATCTTCAATATGTCCGCCAGTGCTGCGCTCTTCATAAGTGCTGAAGCACATTTTCATGCCTTTGGTGGCGGCTTTTTCAGAATCATAGCCGCAGGAGCGCGCTATTTCCTGATGATTGCCGGCGCGAAGGATGACATACCACTGACCGTCGTTTTCGTCCTGAATGATCTTGTACCGCTCTTCGAGGTCGCGGTTTTTCATCACAGACTCAATGCCATTATCGCGGGCCGATTCGGTCGTGTACGATTCTGAGCGGAGCAGCACCTTGTCCTTTTTCGACAACAGCGAGAAGAAATACTCGCCGGAATCAACGCCTTGCCAGGCCATAAAGCCCGGATATTTTTCGCTGGGATAAGGCTGCTGATAATATTCGCAAGGCATATAGTTTTCAATGACGCCTGCCGAGCGTTCAGTGTATGAACTAAAGCACATTTTCAGGCCCTTTTCGGCGGCCTTTTCTGAATCATAAGGACAGGAACGGGCAATTTCCTGGTGATTGCCGGCACGCAGAATGACATACCATTGCCCATCACTTTCTTCCTGAATAATTTTGTAGCGTTCTTCGAGGTCGCGATTTTTCATGACCGATTCAATACCGTTATCGCGGGCTGATTCGGTCGTGTACGCCTCGGAGCGGAGTACCACCCGGCCTTTGTTGGTCACGACGGCGAAATAGTAATTGGCGCCGCTCTCATCTACCCAGGTTTTGAAACCGGGATAGCGATCACTGTCAGGCCAAGCGGCATACTGCTCGCATGGTAAATAATTGTCAAGGTTAGCCATTGTTCGATCTTCGTTATGTTGTGAGAAATCGGCGTGAAACTACCTCTATTTCGTGTATTTTTCCAAATTTCCAATTGGAATAAATTAAAAATTCATATAAATTTCAAGAATTGAATCATTTCGACCATGCAGGCGAAAATCTTTTGTTAGTACAACTTCGCAGTATTTTTGTCAAAGTGATGGTATCCAGCCACACCTGTGAAATCTGATGCGCAGCGATGATTATTGCCAGTGAATTGGCCCAATGGACTTGTTGCGACGGGGTGCTATTTGTGCGATGCGGTCAAATTTTATTTTATTCGGTGTTAAAATTTTCGTCGAATCGCCCGCATGCGACTGCAAATTTTGCGTTGACTAAAATAAAATTTGCCTCCACTTCGCTCAAATGCCCCCATCGCAACAAGTCCAATAAATATCTGCTGCCTAAATGCTTGAATATCAAAAATCTAAACCTTCTCAACTTTCTAAACCTCTGAAAGCCGACAATACGCCAAATGCCGTAATATTGCCGCTCTTTTTCAATCATTTTTCAGAATCCGAATATGAAAAAATTCATACTCTTCCTCCTGGTTGCCCTGCCGATGATGTTGATGGCTCAAACCGGAAAACCTTCGGCTGTCAGAAGCCTCTTTGACAAAAAATCAATCGGCGAGATCCGCTTGACCGTCCCTTCCAAAAACTGGGTAGATGCACTGGATTCACTCCGGTTGTATGGTTCGGGCCTGATGAATGCCTCTATTACTGTTGATGGCATTAAATATGAAGGCGCTGGCGTCCGCTTCCGTGGCGACAATTCCTACCAGAAAGGTTTGCGCCGAAATCCGATGAGTGTCAAACTCAATCATATCAACAGCGATCAGAACCACCAGGGCTATACGCACCTGAAACTATCGTCTGCCTTGCGCGATCCCAGTATGGTGCGCGAAATGTTGTTCAGCGAAATTGCCGGACAATACATCCCGACACCTCAAATGTCATACACCAAACTCTACATTAATGACGAATACCTCGGCATTTATGTCAATGTAGAAAGCATTGAAAAGCCATTCCTGGAGTCCAATTTCGGCGGCGCAAAAGGCAGCTTCTTCAAAGCCGGTGTAGATTACAAACCGGAAAACCTTCCCACAACCTGCCGCCAGGGCCTGTACGGCGCACTGGAATATGAAGACAACCTGGATTGCTACAAAGGCAATTTCGAGATGAACTCCGCCGGTGGCTGGTCTGATATTCAGGAACTCACACGCATCCTTAATCAGGAGCCTGCCAAAATTGAAAACGTGCTGGATGTTGACCGCACACTCTGGATGCTCGCCCTGAACAACGTCATGGTTAACCTGAGCAGTTATAGTGGTAATCGCAGCGTAAACTACTACCTGTACAAAGATGTCAACGGACATTTTCAGCCGATTCTCTGGGATCTAAACCTGGCATTCGGCTCGTACAAGAATATTGACAGTGGAAGCGACCTCGAACTCAAAGACCTCGTTTCACTCGACCCGCTGCTGCACGCCAACAACCCTTACAAGCCGCTCATCAGCAAATTACTGGCTGATCCGTTTTACCGCAAGATTTACCTGTCGCACGTCCGCCAGATTAATGAAGAAAATTTCCTGAATGGCAACTACAGCACCCGTGCCACGCAATTGCAGGGCATGATCGTTGTGCCTTACAGCGAAGACCCGAACAAAGCCTACAATGTGTCTGACTTCCAGCGCAACCTGCGTGAAACCGTCGGTAAAAAATCAAAAATTCCGGGCATCACCGAATTGATGGGCAAGCGTTCGGCTTTCCTGAAAAAACACGCCGAACTGACGGCTTTGCCTTCAAAAGTCAGCGACATGAAAGTTCAAAGCCGTGGCAAACTGGAAAACAAGAAATTGAATTCCTTCAAACTCTCGGCGGTTGCTGACCGTTTCCCCAAGCGTATGCTGGTGTATTACCGCTTTGACGATAAAAACGCATACAGCGTCATGAACATGACTGAAGAAAGCGCCAACAACCTGCCATCTGGCGGCAAGGCTTTTACAGCCCATATTGACGCACGCTCAGAAAATGACATCCTGGAATATTACATCGTGGTGGAAAATGCAGGAACAGTAGGTTTCTATCCACAAAAATATACCCGCGAAGCGCTTCGGGTCAAACTGAGCGACCTAAACAAATAAAAGGTAACTGTTAGGTAGCGGTTTTGGATCAAAAAAATAGGCGATTTTAGGTCAATCAAGCCGCTTTTTTGAGTTCGATGCGGCGCATCGGACGAGAAAAACGGTGAAGAGTGACCTAAAATCGACCTCTTTTGACCAAAATGGGAGCGACCGAACCAGTTGCAATAAAAGTAAAGTAAAAATTGGCACTCATTAAATCAATTTCAGGCTTCCGCGGTACGATTGGCGGGAAAGCGGGCGACAACCTGACGCCGCAGGACATTGTTGAATGTACTGCGGCGTTCGGTCGCTGGATCATCAATAAAACAGGGAACCCCAGCATTGTTATCGGACGCGATGGCCGTATTTCGGGCGAAATCGTCAGCGGATTAGTGGTCAATACACTACGCAGCGTAGGCATTTCGGTCATTGACCTGGGCCTGAGCACAACCCCAACTGTCGAACTGGCGGTTCCGGCCGAGAATGCCGGAGGCGGCATCATTCTCACAGCCAGTCACAATCCCAAAGAATGGAATGCGCTGAAATTGCTCAACCACAAAGGCGAGTTCATCAGCGGCGCTGACGGCGCAGAGGTATTAGACCTTGTCGCAGGTGGCGCTATTGAATATGCATCGGTCAATCAACTGGGCACTTACCGACAAGTTGGCGGCTACATTGAAAAACATATTGAACAAATACTGGCCCTGCCGCTGGTGGATATCGAGGCCATCAAAGCGAAAAAATTTCGCGTCGTTGTGGATGCTATCAATTCCACGGGCGCTATCTCTGTTCCGCCATTACTCGAACAATTGGGCTGTCAGGTAACGGTTATCAATGCCGACATCACCGGACATTTTGCCCATAATCCCGAACCATTGCAGGAGCACCTTGGCCAACTCGCCACAGAGGTACAGCGCCAAAAAGCGCACCTCGGCATTGCCGTTGACCCTGACGTTGACCGGCTGGTGTTCATGTGCGAAGACGGTGAACTTTTCGGTGAAGAATATACGCTGGTTGCCGTTGCCGATTATGTTCTGCGGCAGCGCCCGGGCAGCAATACGGTGAGCAACCTGAGCAGCACCCGCGCCTTGCGCGACGTGACCCGCAAGCACGGCGGCGAATACTACGCTGCAGCCGTTGGCGAGGTGAATGTCGTTCAGAAGATGAAGGCAGTTCATGCGCCCATTGGCGGCGAAGGCAACGGCGGTATTATACTGCCTGAGTTGCATTATGGCCGCGATGCGTTGGTCGGCATTGCGCTATTTTTAAGCCATCTGGCCAAGAGCGATATGCACATTTCGACACTGCGCCGTACTTACCCGGATTACAAGATGGCCAAAACCAAAATTGACCGAAACGCCAACATTGACCTGACGCGCATTTTTGCTGTTTTACAGGAAAAATACAAAAAGGAGCAAATCAACACTGAAGACGGTCTGAAAATTGATTTTGAAGAAGGCTGGGTACACCTTCGTCCGTCCAACACAGAACCGATCATCCGTATCTATTCGGAAAGTTCTTCAACAGTTATAGCGGATAATCTGGCGAAAAAAATCATGTCAGACATACATGAATTAAGTGCAACCTCTTAGCGTAATCGGAACTTGAAATGCATCGTCGCAGCATCATTATTGAATAAACCAACGTCATGTCGCAGCATCACAACCACACACAAAGGCTGACAAGAGCCGGAGTATTAATTACCCTCGGAATTATTTTCGGAGATATCGGCACGTCCCCTTTGTATGTGATGAAGGCGATTGTGGGATCCGCTCCTATCAGCAGTGAGTTGATTCTGGGCGCCGTATCCCTGGTATTCTGGACGCTCACCATTCAAACCACGCTGAAATACGTAGTACTTACACTTCGGGCGGATAACAAAGGAGAAGGCGGTATATTCTCGCTTTACACACTGGTGCGCCGCCGCCGAAAATGGCTGTTATTTCCGGCCATTCTGGGCGGCGCTGCCATGCTGGCCGATGGTATGATTACACCGCCTATTTCTGTGTCATCAGCCATTGAAGGCCTGGAGCCGTTGTTACACCTGGCGCCGGATCAATACGCAGAGCGCAGCAAAGACAGTATTGTCATCAGTGAAGTCGTAACACTGTTAGGCGCGCCCGACAGTGGCGCAGTGTCAGCGACACACAGCATGGCAACCCAAAAAATGCTCAACATCATGCACCCGATTGAGCATGACAGCCATGGCGGCGGGAAGCCCAACTGGTTGATTATGGGTATTGTGATGGCCATCATTTCAGCCCTGTTTTTCAGCCAGCGTTTTGGTACTGCGGCCGTCGGTAAAGGCTTTGGCCCCATCATGCTGATCTGGTTCTCCATGCTGGGTTTGCTGGGTATTTCACAAATCATCCACGAACCGGGCGTATTCATGGCGCTCAGTCCGGTATATGCGGTTAAAACATTGCTGCACAGCCCCAGCGCCCTGCTGATCCTGAGCGGTGTTTTCCTTTGCACCACTGGCGCAGAAGCGCTCTATGCCGACCTCGGTCACTGCGGGCGAAAAAATATCGAAGTTGCCTGGATTTTTGTAAAAACGACGCTGGTCTTGAACTATCTCGGCCAAGCCGCCTGGTTGCTGCAATTTGAAGGTCAGACATTGCCGGAAAATCCATTTTACGGCGTTATGCCCGACTGGTTCCGCTGGCCAGGTTTGATTATTGCCACGCTGGCCACCATCGTAGCGAGTCAGGCGCTGATTTCAGGCGCATTTACCCTGGCCTCCGAGGCCATCCGCCTGGGACTATTGCCCAAACTAACGGTCAAGTTCCCAACCGACGCCAAAGGGCAGATTTATGTACCTTCTGTGAACACATTCTTGTGGGCGGGCTGTGTTGGCGTCGTACTATTTTTCAAAAAAAGTAGTGCGATGGAACACGCCTATGGTTTGGCCATCATTCTGGCCATGCTCAGCACAACGATTCTGTTGGCCAACTGGCTGGTCACCAGACGCGTCAATCCGGCGCTGGTTTGGTTGTTCCTGATTGCTTACCTGATTATTGAAGGCGGATTCCTGTTTGCCAACGCATTGAAATTTATGGAAGGCGGTTATGTCACGCTCATCATGGCCTCATTGCTGTTCGGCTTTATGCTGCTCTGGGTCATGGCCAAAAAAATCCGCCAACGCTACGAAGACAAGGTGCGCATCAATGATTATCTGGATCAACTGATTATGTTGAGTAACGACACCAGAGTCGCGAAATATGCCACCAACCTGGTGTTCCTCAGCGACGTTGCCAGCCCTAAAAAAGCAGAGGCGAAAGTCATGTATTCCATCCTGCAAACACAGCCCAAACGCGCCGATATTTATTGGTTTGTGCACATCGAAACCACCGACGAGCCACATACACAGGAATATGAGGTGTCCAGAATTTCAGACAACGACGTGTACAAGGTGAATTTCAGGTTAGGCTTCCGCGTACAACAACGCATGAATGTCTTCATGAAAAAAGTCATCGAGGAAATGGTGGAAGCCGGTGAAATTGATATGAACAACCGCTACCACTCCTTTTCGACCCAATACCCTACCGGCGACATGAAATTTGTCATCATTCAGGAGTTTCTTTCGCACGACAATGAACTGCCCTGGACGGAGCAGTTGATCCTTGAAATTTACCTGGCGGCAAAATCATGGGTGTCTTCACCGAAAAACTGGTTCGGACTGGATTCGGATTCCGTAGAAATGGAAGAAGCGCCTTTGATCCTTCAACCCATTAAGGAGGTCAAATTGACCAAAACCAACCGAAGGAAAGGTTAAGCGGACATTAGGGAATCGGATTTGTGCCGCCCCCGAACAAGCGCTAAACCTTCGTTTCAAAAATTTGTTGAAACAGGAAATATTGCCATGGTAGAAGATACCTACAAGGAAAAGAACGAGGCTTTTGTCAATCCGATTGACAAAACCAAGGTAGCCGAAAACCCCGGTCTGTTGCCCTATGCGCATACTTCCGGCAGCGCTGTTATTCGCCCGGAAGACAAAGGGCGCATTCGCGGCAATGCCATGACGGCTATGTACGACCAGACCGACCGGCAAATGGAACAACTGCAAAAACAGATGGAAACGCTGGTGAATCAAGCGCGTTCGCTCAATGAACGAATGCAAATCAGCGAATTGATCTACCAGGCAGAAGTTCCTTTCCAGCCAGTGATTCACCATATTTATCATCTGTATCAACGCCACTCGGATGGCGGCCGACTGCTTTCCATGATTGCACCCAACGAGTGGGGCCGTCGAAACCCCTACGAACACCTGGCAACTGTCAGGCTGCTGGGCGATCACACGTGGGAAGTAATGGGCGGCGGAGTTTGATCCGTTAACCGAATATTAAAAAAAAGCGCGACCTTGCGCTAACAAATGAATTATCCTGTATTCAAAACATGATTAATAAACAGAACATCCTTGACCGAATTGAAGCAGCCCTCGACAACATTCGCCCCCACCTCAATGTGGACGGCGGCGATGTGGAACTGGTCGAACTAACTGACGACATGCAGGTGAAAATCCGCTGGAAAGGCATGTGCGAATCCTGCAACATGTCGGCCATGACCCTTAAAGCAGGTATTCAGGAAGCCATCAAAAACAAAGCGCCGGAAGTCGTAAGCGTCGAGGCCATCAATGGCGTTGGACTGGAAACTGCGTAGTTTCACGTTTGATTGAACCGGGGCTTTGCCCCTTAAAATACCACACCCCCTGTTTCGGATAAATCCGAAGCAGGGGGTGTTTTTTCTGCGTTTAACCTGAAACCCCTCAACCTATTTTAACCGAAGTCATCGTCAGCGCACCTGCGACGGCGCGGTCGTTGAACAGGGAAACATCTTCGCCTTTTTCCTGCAAAGCCAGGGTGTATAACAAGGGCAGAAAGTGTTCGGGCGTCGGGATGGCCAGGTCAAAAGCCTTACCCTGCGAACGGAAATTGATGAGCGGTTCGTGGTTACCCGACTGTATGCTGCTCTTCATCTTCTCGTTGGCTTCCGTGGCCCAATCGTAAGCAAAACCGACTTCATTCAGTTTGTTCCATGCTACTTTGCCGAGGTTGTGTACCATATTGCCGCTACCGACAATCAACACCCCTTTTCGCCGCAAGGCGGATAGTTCTTTGGCCAGGTCGTAATGCCATTGAGGAGACTGGCGGTAGTCGAGGCTCATTTGAATGACGGGTACATCAGCATTGGGATACAAGTGCTTGATGACCGACCAGGCTCCGTGGTCAAGACCCCATTTTTCGTCGAGCCCGACCTGTGTTTTTTTGACCAGGTTTTGGGTTTCTTTCGCCAGTTCCGGACTGCCCGGCGCCGGATATTGCACGTCAAAGAGCGCCTTGGGAAATCCGCCGAAATCGTGGATGGTTGGCGGGTTGTTCATGGCCGTAACAAAAGTGCCCTGCGTTTCCCAGTGCGCCGAAATGCAGAGGATTGCTGTCGGACGAGCGATCTCGCTGGAAACCCGGCGAAACCCTGTCACAAACTCGTTTTCCTCGATGGCGTTCATCGGACTGCCGTGGCCAAGAAAAAGAACCGGCAAACGGTCTGTATTGCTCAGCCCTTCGCTCATTTTACCTAATTCACTGAGTTTCATTGTTGCTCCGATTGCTGGCAAAATTGCCAATGCTTTTAAAAATTTTTTTCTGTCCATGTTATACCCGGATTAATATCAGGATTTAAATGATTAATGATTCAGCCAGTTAATCAAGTCGGCAAGCATGGCACGGTTGATTTCATGCCCGGCCTCGTATTGATGGAGTTGGGGTGTGATACCGAGCGTTTTGATATAAGCCTCGGCGGTTGTCGCATATTGTACAGGCAATACGTTGTCGTTTTTGCCATGTAAAATAAGGATATTCAGGTTTTTAAAAGCCTGGGTAGTTGCCGTTTTAGGCTTGATATCATCCAGCACTCGCCCGCTGATGGCCGCAATGCCGTTGACCAAATCCGGGCGCGTCAAGGCTACGCTGTAACTCATAATAGCGCCCTGACTGAACCCGCACAGATAAACTTCCTTGCTCTTGTACTTTTCCCTGATTTGCCCGATAAATTGAATGATGGTATTGCGGCTTTTTTCCGCCTGTTCAGGATTGTAAACAGGTTTGCCCGTTGACAAATCAACCTGATACCAGGCAAAGCGGTTGTTACCCAACTCAATAGGTGCGCGCGCTGAAATAACCAGGTATTTGTCAGGCAGTTGATCGGCCAGCGAAAACAAGTCCGCCTCGTTGCTGCCCACACCGTGCAGTAAAATCAACACGGGTGGGCTGGAGGATTTTATTTTGGGCGCTCTGACCAGATACTTCAACGCCGGTACAGTGTCGCTGGCCATGCATTGGCTCATCGTCATAGCGAGCAAAAGAAGGATCGTGAAGGCTTTCATGTGCGATTTAATTGGCTTGTTTCACGAACTGAAGTTCGGCAGCGATGCGGACGTCTTCGCTCACGAGTACGCCACCTGCTTCCAGTGCAGCATTCCAGTTCAAACCAAAATCAGTGCGATTGATCTTTCCAGTGATTGAAAAACCAGCCTTTTCATTGCCCCATGGGTCTTTGTTGGTACCGGAAAATTCAACATCCAGGGTTACGGGCTTGGAAACGCCTTTGATGGTCAGGTCGCCCATAATGGTGCCAGAAGCGGCATCGTAATGGTTGCTGGAAAATGCGATGTTCGGAAACTGCTCTGTGTCAAAAAAGTCAGGGCTTTTCAAGTGTCCGTCACGTTGTTCATTGGCGGTATTAACGGAACCTGCATTGGCTGTGAATGCCACTTTTGCATCGTTGAAATTGGCATCGGATGCGGCTACTTCACCACTGATGACATTGAATTGGCCCGTTACGTTCGTGATCATGAGGTGCTTGACCTTGAAAGTCAATTCGCTGTGGGTGGGGTCCAAAGACCATTTAGTGCTATTGTCGTTTGCCATGTTTATGGATTGTAAAAGTTGTTTGCTTGTCAACATTGACGATGCAAAGGTCAGAGCAACCACCGTAGTGAGGGTATTAAAAATCGGAAGGATGGTTGTAAAATCAGGAAGTCGGGTAATGTTATTTAGGAAATCATATTTTGCAGCATGAATTCGACTGAACTGCTTTTGGCGTATTTTCAAAAATTTCTGCCCTTTGAAAAGGAAGAACAGGAGTTAATTACAACTCGTGTAACATCACGTAAAGTAAAACGGCGACAGGTGATTTTGCAGGAAGGTTTTGTGTGTCGTCACTATTCATTTGTGGCAAAAGGCTGTTTCAAAATGTATGGTGTTGATGCACGAGGCACGGCACACAACATCCAGTTTGCCGCAGAAAACGACTGGATTGCCGACATTGGCAGTTTTCATTCACGCAAACCCAGCCAACTGTTCATCAAAGCCATAGAACCTTCAGAAATTATACAAATAGAGCAGCAAGACTTGTATTTTCTATACCTGAACATCCCGAAACTCGACAGAATCTTCAAGGTCATCGTGGAAAACAAGTTTGTAGAATTGCAAAATCGTTTGCTGCAATCCTTCAGTTCGAACGCCGATGAACGGTATTTGTCATTCCTGGAGCAATATCCTCACCTTTCAAACCGCCTGCCCAACACCCAAATTGCGTCGTACCTCGGTATCACACCGGAATTTTTGAGTAAAATCAGGGGTAAGAGGCCCGGTCACGTCGATTATATTAATCTAGGTTAAGGGTCAGTTTTTTCATGCCCATCAACCTTTGCAACATCATTCAATTACATAAAAAATGATGATAAAAAAGACATTAACCTGGGTATATTGCTTCGTTACAGCCAACATTTTTGGCCAAAATATCCAATTTCAGCATCAGGAATTCGAGGCCATAAACGTTCATGCTTCTGTTGTATCACTCGATGGCGAAGACGTTTTGAAAGTCGAAAGAGATCTGAATGCACTTCCTTTCGATGTGAAAAGATTGGAAGCAACGGTGGACGAACCGACATTTGTCAAATTGAAAAACGTTCGTTTCAGCAACGGAACCCTCGAAGTCAAGATGTTAAGCCGCATCCAAAATCCTTCGCCATTCGAGTTCGCGCAGGGGTTTATCGGTCTGGCATTTCGGATTGATGAACAGCATAAAGCCTTTGAATCCATTTATCTGCGCCCCAGAGTCGGCAGGTCGGATAACCAGAAATCCAGAAATCACACGGTCCAGTATTTCGCTTTTCCGGACTTTAAATTCGAGCGGCTGCGGAGAGAATTCCCGGAAACCTATGAAACGACCGCGCCCGTCAATATTGAAGAATGGATTACTATTCGGCTTGAAATAACGGACGAAAGGGCTGAACTTTTTGTCAATAACGCGAAATACTCAACCTTCGTCGTGCCGAAAATGCTCGGTAAAACGACTTCAGGCAGCATTGGCCTTTGGGTGGATATCGGTACGGAAGGCTACTTTAAAGATTTGAAAATTTCGGATAGCAAACCTAAAAAACAGTTGAGAAGGGTTTTTCAAGCGAGCGATGTGTTCAATCCTGTTCCTTATGGCGACAACCCCGAAGCGGGGAAATATGCTCAAACAGCCGACGCCAAAATCTACTACGAAGTCTATGGAAAAGGCCAGCCAATTGTAGTTTTGCATGGTGGCGGTTTGGGTTCGACCATTGAAATGGCTGAATTTATTGATAGTTTAAAATCCAGCCATCGGGTCATCGCAGTGTCAACACGCGGGCACGGCAAATCAGAAATCGGTTCATTGCCAATGACTTATGAGCAAAAAGTCGAGGATATCATGACTGTCATCAAAAATGTAACAAGCGAACCAGTGACGGTTCTGGGCTTCAGCGACGGCGCGTACACAGGCTACAAACTGGCTAGCCTTTACCCCAAAACGGTCAAAAATCTGATTGCTATAGGTGCCGGTGAGCAAATACCCGGCTTGC
Source organism: Saprospiraceae bacterium (assembly GCA_020852155.1). Classification (GTDB taxonomy): domain Bacteria; phylum Bacteroidota; class Bacteroidia; order Chitinophagales; family Saprospiraceae; genus M3007. Next base: position 13,734 of record JADZBJ010000272.1, read on the forward strand.
GAAAAGTGATACTTGATGCCGACGCCGCCTACAAAATGGATTCCTTATACTGGAAACAGCAACTGGCCCTGATGCCCGAACCGCAGCGATTGAAGGAATTCTGGAAGAACATGGAAACGTTTTACAACACCATGACAGCCAGTAAAGCATTGTTCAATTCAATCCAATGTCCTGTGCTGTTAGTGGCTGGCGAACAAGACCGAAACGCGCCACTGCCGACGGTGATCAACGCCTACAACATGATCCCTGACTGCCAACTAAGCATTGTTCCGAATGCAGGCCACGTTGTTTTTACAGAAAATTTTGCAGCGGTTTGGGCGAGCATTGCCCCATTTCTAAGAAAACAGGAAACAAATCAGACCGAAGGTAAAAGGTGAAGGATAGATTAATCTTTATCCAGGCTGTTTAAGAGATCAACCGCCTCATTTCCTGTCGAAATTCGCTGGGTGTTTGTCCTGACTTTTTCTTGAAAACGGCAGTGAAATATGCCTTGTCATTGTAGCCAAGATCATAACCGATTTCGGCAATTGTTCGGTCGGTGGTGGTCAGCAGGTTTTTGGCTTCGACGAGTTTCCGGGTTTCGATGAGTTCGGAGACGCTTTTTTGCAGGATCTGATTGCAAATTAAATTCAGGTTCCGGGGCGACATGAACAGTTTTTCAGCATAAAATTCTACGCCTTCGGGTCGGCGGAAATTCTCTTCCAGAATCGCCAAAAAGTTCTTGAACGTGGTGTTCTGACTGGACAGGATTGCCGTTTCACCCGGATCAACCTTGCGCCGTTCGGATTCGATCATCGTAAACAGGGCGCTCAACAAATGCCGAATAACCGCCAAATCAGGCGTTGATTGCTGCATTTCATCAAAAATCATCTCGCATACCTTGACCAATCGGCCAAAACAGGCGCCCGGTTGCAAGGGAATGTTGGCATGGTCGTGGTACTGTGCGTAAAGTTGAAAAGTCGTTTCGGCGATGAACTCGCTTTTGAAGCGCAACACCCATATTTGGAAAGCGCCATTATGAAGGCCCGGCTGTACCCGGTGAACCTTTCCCCGCGTAACAAAACTGACAAAAGGGGCCTGAATGGTGGTTGATTTGAAATCAATGAAATGTTCCAGACTTCCTTCTATGCCGATAATCAGCTCCTCAAAATCGTGGTGGTGCACCTCGTTGGGTGTATCCGCGATTTTTGACGCCTCGGCTTCAGCAACTTTGAAAATCCGGAAGGGTTGATTCATGCTTTATATCAGGATTTGGACCAGGATTTGGACCAGGATTTGATTGATTTCAGGATTTTCAGGATTGATTTTCGGGATTTTTCAGGATTGACAGACGCGGGTTGTTTTTACAAGGTTGAACAATCCAGTGTTTGTCCGGCTTTCAAAACATGTATTTTCAGGTCTTTAATATCATTTGTCAAATCTGATAATGTTTCAGGTTTTCCAACCAATGAAGGGAATGTTCCATAATGGGAAGGTATCACGTGTTTAACCCCCAACAAACGTACGGCATAAGATGCTTCCAAAGGCCCCATGGTATATCTATCGCCGATGGGCAAGACCGCTATATCTGGTTTATAAATCTCCCCAATCAATTTCATATCGCCAAATACGCTTGTATCTCCTGCAAAATAGATCTTGATTCCGTCTGATAATTGTACAATGAACCCTACGGCTTGATGAGGATAACCAATTTTATCATCCGTCAGGCTGATGTGCGACACATGAAACGCATTGACCATGGATACTTTTACATCCAACAGATCAATCGTACCGCCCAAATTCATGGGTTCAATCGCATTCAACGGCACACCTTGTTCCAATAAATAGAAGCGACAAATACTATTGGCGACAATTTTAGCGCCTGTCTTTTGGGCAATATCAGGCAGGTTTTTGTCAAAATGATCTTCGTGTCCGTGTGTCACGAGAATGAGGTCAATTTTTTCCTGAACCCTATCTTTTTCATGTAGAAAATCATTTCCCGTAAACCAGGGATCAACGATAATGACTTTACCTTCAGGAGTTATTACCTTGAAAGTAGCGTGAGCCAGGAGTTGTATTTTTGTTGGATGCATGCTTTTTATAACCTGATTTACGTGATTTTGAAGATTTTTAAGGATTTACAGGCGCGAGTCGTTCATAACCACTTTGGGTTGACTATACCTCATTTCCTTGCACGTTTCATAAAACACGTTCGGGAATCGGACTTGTGACCTGCTCTCGGAAAATTTGATATAAATCAAATTTTTTCAAGATTGGCACAAATCTAATTCCCGAATCACTCTTGGCGTATGATTTACTGTTTGTGTTTGTTTTCTGAATTGTTTTAGTGCTGGTCTGTTATCAAACTTGCAGCGACGGGATATTGTTTGTTAGAAGCGGCGCTTCTCATGCAGCGTTATTAGGTTGTTTGAATTTTCCTCGCCTGATAATGCCAAAACTGTTCTTTTTGGGGCAGATCACTCAGGAAGGCACGCGTTTGGTGATAACCTTTATCTATCACCTGACGCCACTTGGCCCAATCAAGCAGTCCGTAAGACCGCAAATCCATTTCCAGGTAAATAGAAACTTGTTTTTTAGTGGTTTCCTGTTTTTGCACACTGTTCAGGGTCAGAGAATTCATCAGCAAAGCAGGCATTTTAGGCAGGCGATAACGATGCTTTTTGGTAAAAATATTCAAAAACATTTCCCACGCCGACGGTACAGCCTGGATATCTACCATACGCGGCGACTGGGCAGATAAAGCAATGGCGATAACATGGCGAACGGGGTTTTTGTACATGGCCTCAATAGGCAGATTGTCCAGCACACCGCCGTCAACATGCAGATGCTTATCAATAATAACTGGCGGAAACACCCCTGGGATAGCAATACTGGCCTCTACTTTTTGTCTGGCCAGGCCTGTGTTGTGTACCTTGATAGATGCCGATGAATAATCCGTAGACACGCAGTAGGTGTTTACCCAGAAATCCTCCAGATGCACCTCGCCAAGCATGTTTTTCAGGTAAGTTCGCATGTTTTTTCCCGTCATCAGGGATAAAAATGGAAAATGATAGTCATTGGATGTCACTTTGCAATCAACACCTTGCTGGCAAAAATCATAAACCCTGGGCACATCGAAATCGGTAACTGTCAGGCCCATACCGTATAAGGCTCCTGCACTGGTGCCGCCAACAAAATCGAATTCAAGACCCGCCTCCATCATTGCTTTGACCGCGCCGATATGCGCAGCGCCCTTGGCGCCACCGCCACCCAACACCAGCCCAATCGCCTGATGGGTGAGTATGCGGCAAAACCGCCGTATGTCGCGGGCATTGCGCTGGCGCAAGTGCAGGTGAAGATTCACGGGGCGCTCTGAAAGCCAACGCTGTGTATGGGTTGGAAAGGGTGCGTTTTCGGGATGCAACAGCAGCAAATAGATTTTTTTATTGAGGATGTTTTCACTGTAAATATTCAATTTCTGCTCAATCGCATACAAATCACTTGGCGCATAAAATTCTGTTGCCACAACGACCAAATCGCAATAGGTAAGGCATTGATTGGCCCAGGCTGGATGGGCTTCATCACAAATGAGAATATTCAGGCCCGTGCTGTTTTCCATTTCCTCAAAAATGGCG
>JADZBJ010000273.1 GCA_020852155.1 Saprospiraceae bacterium
AGCCCTGAATATTGAAAATCGGCGTTTTTAACTCGTGCGACACATCACCAATGAAGCGGCGGCGATAAGTGGCCAGGCGTTCGAGGGCTTCTAATTCCCGGTCGTGTTCGTCGGCCCACTCGCCTACTTCTTTTTCGACATCCTCCAGGATATTCTGGCCCATATCAAGGCGTTCGGCACGAAAATCCGTAGGCAGTTTATGCCGGTGTATAATCTTGTAAATCAGTTTAATACGCCTGAAAATGTAATATCGAATCAGGAAAAAATTGGCGGCGTAGGCGCCTGCGAAAAACAGCCCGAGCAGCATGAGTAAATCAGCCCAATAGACTGTCAGGCGGCCGGCGGCCATCAATAGCAGGGCCAATAGTCCGGCGGAGGCGACGGCGATGGCCGAAATGATGACCGAGATTTGCTGTGGCGTTTGATTCTTGAACACGGAGGATACAGATTTCCGGCTTAAAAAGAGTCTGGTATTAGAGGCCGAAGGTAAAAGGTAAATTTTCAAAAAACGCCCTCTTAAGCCGTTCCTAAAAATCGAATTTATACCCGATGCCCTTCATGGTTTTGATGTACTGTTCGCCGATGCGTTCGCGCAACTTGCGGATGTGTACGTCAATAGTTCTGTTGCCAACGATAACGTCATTGCCCCAGATTTTATCGAAAATTTCCTCGCGGGTAAACACACGCCCGGGGCGCGAAGCCAGCAACCACAATATTTCAAATTCTTTTCGAGGTAATTCGATGGGGTTTTCGTCTTTGAAAACCAATACTTTACTTTTGTCTATCACCAGATTATCCAACTGAATAACAGGTTGCTCTTCATCAGACGACCGTGCGCTGCGAAGCAACAAGGCAGCAATACGGCTCATCAGTACGCGGGGCTTGATGGGCTTCGTGATGTAATCATCGCCGCCGACATCGAGTGCTGCAATCTGGGTAAAATCCTCGTCGCGGGCAGTCAGGAATGCAATGGGCGTGTCCCGAAACTGTTTTTTTTCGCGCAGATTTCGGCAGGTTTCGACGCCGTCCATTTCAGGCATCATGATATCGAGCAGAATCAGGTGCGGATTTTCTTTTTCAGCGGCCTTAATGGCTTGTTTGCCATCGGCGGCCGTTGCCACCTGATACCCTTCTTTTTTGAGGTTGTATGTCAAAAATTCTAGAATATCCGGTTCGTCGTCAACGATTAATATCTTTTTCGGTGCGGCGTTTTCCTTCATGTGTGGATGTCAGGCATCAAATTTTTGCCAAAGGTAAACCGAAGGTATTGCCATCGCTCGTTTATTGACTATTAAGTAAATATGAATTTTTTCGCGACAAGTACTCAGTCAGAAGAAATCAGGGTGGAAGGTGGACGGCTTTTTACACACTTCAGTAGAAAATCCGGCTCCGGCACTGTGTGCTGCTGTCGATTTGCTATTTTTGCGGCGCTTTAACCATAGTTTATACCCGGATTAAAGTGATTTTGAAGATATGCAGGATTGATTTTCCTGATTTTCAAGGATTTACAGACACGAGTCGTTCAAAACTACTTTGGGTTGACTATTCACCATCTCACTTTTCAAAGACAACTACAATATGAGCCGTTTTCGCCCGGGAGTCCTGCACGGACAGGAAGTAACCGACCTTCTCAACTACGCCAATGAAAACAACTTCGCATTACCTGCGGTCAACGTCATCAGCACCGGCACCGTAAATGCTGTACTCGAAACGGCTGCTGCTGTAAAAAGTCCGGTCATCATTCAGTTTTCTAACGGTGGCGCTGCATTTTTTGCCGGCAAAGGTTTGTCAAACGACGCTCAAAAAGCGGCCATCGCCGGGGGCATTTCCGGCGCTCAACACGTACACGCTATGGCCGAGGCTTATGGCGTTCCGACTATCCTGCACACCGACCACTGCGCCCTGAATATCATTCCATGGGTGGATGGCCTGCTGGATGCCGGTGAAAAATTCTACGAAAAAAACGGCTTCCCGCTCTATTCCAGCCACATGCTTGACCTGTCGGAAGAGCCGCTGCACGAAAACATCGAAATTTCAGCCAAATACCTTAGCCGTATGGCTAAAATGGGCATGACACTCGAAATCGAACTCGGCGTTACAGGCGGTGAAGAAGACGGCGTTGACAATACAGATGTGGATTCAGCGCGCCTTTACACCCAACCTGACGAAGTGGCTTATGCTTACGAAGAACTGAAAAAAATCAGCCCGAACTTCACCATCGCCGCCGCTTTCGGTAACGTTCACGGTGTTTACAAACCCGGCAACGTGAAATTGCAGCCTGTTATCCTGAAAAACTCGCAGGATTACATCCGCGAAAAATTCGGACTTTCCTCCAAAACGCCTGTAAACTTCGTTTTCCACGGCGGTTCAGGTTCAGCACAAAGTGAAATTCGCGAAGCCATCGAATACGGCGCCATCAAAATGAACATTGACACCGACATGCAATGGGCATTTTGGGACGGCATTAAAAACTACTACGAAGCGAAAACAGGCTACTTGCAAGGTCAAATCGGCAACCCCGACGGCGACGACAAGCCAAACAAGAAATACTACGATCCGCGCGTTTGGTTGCGCGAAGGCGAAAAGACCTTCGTTACGCGACTCAAACAAGCATTCGAAGACCTGAATTGCATCAACCGTAATGCGTAATTGTTGAAGATTAAGTAATGTTAGCAATGTTGTCATCCTGAACGAAGTGAAGGATCTGGTTAAACAGTTGTGAGTATTATCACTTCGTGGGTAGCAGTTCCTTCACTTCGTTCAGGATGACAACATGGTTAGCTTATCAGATAACCAACTCCTCCAAACCATTCTATCTATCAAAAACAGTATCACATGAGAATAACATTGTTGTTGCTCTGCGCCCTGTTCGCACAGGGTTTGTTGGCGCAAACAGACTCCACTTTCCAAAAGAAAAACAAAGTCCGGGATCCATACAAACCCGACTATGAATTGCCTGACCCGCGCCCGTTTGCTGAAAGCATCCGCGCAGAGGACGTCCGTCAACTGGTGACTTCGCTGGCAGGCGCAGAAATGCAGGGCCGCGAAACCGGCGAAGAAGGCCAGCGATTGGCTGCCGCTTATATCGCCAAGCAATTCAAAGACGCCGGATTACCCAAGGCCGGCGACCGTGACTACGAACAAAAAATTCAATTAGTCAAGGAAACCTGGAAAGACATTAGCCTTGAAGTAGAAGGCAAAGCCTTTAAAAATCGCACAGATTTCTACGTTTTCCCTTCCTATAACCCTGATTTGCCGCAGGCTAATTTCAAAGACATCGTTTTTGTCGGCTACGGCATTGACGACGCGAAATACTCCGACTATCGCAAGACCGATGTGGAAGGCAAAGCAGTCATTTTCTACGACGGCGAACCGCTGGACAACAACGGGCAATCCATCCTGACGGGCACCATCGTCAAATCTTCCTGGTCGCTCGACTGGAAAAAGAAGGTGGAAGTTGCCCAGAAAAAAGGCGCGAAGATGGTATTCATCATTGATAGCAAATTCGAGGAGAACATGAAAAATAACCGCAAGTTAATCAGCACTTACGGTTGGAAACCCATGTCGGAAGACGTTGAAAGCCGCGCCAACAAATTTATTCCAAACATTTTTGTTTCGCCAACAGTCGCCAATGCCATCCTGGGCAACAAAGCCGACAAGGCCGAAAATGCTATGGCGGCGTTGCGCGAAGGCGACAAGTTCAAGCCCGTCAAAGTAAAAGCCAAAATCGAGGTTCACCTCGACAAAGAACTGGAGCGCCTGGCTGGCTCCAACATTATCGGTTTTATCGAAGGTTCGGATGAAAAACTGAAAAAAGAATATGTTTTCGTCACGGCTCACTACGATCACCTCGGCATGGCCGACAGCACGGTGATTTATCACGGCGCAGACGACAACGCATCCGGCACTTCAGGGGTCATTGAAATTGCCCGCGCATTTGCGGAAGCCAAGAAGAAAGGCGTAGGCCCGAAACGCAGCGTGGTGTGTATGCTTGTCAGCGGCGAGGAAAAAGGCCTGTTAGGTTCGCGTTTTTATGTTGAATTTCCACTGTTTCCGCTCGACAAAACAGTGGTTGACATCAATATTGACATGATCGGCCGCGTGGATGATCGCCACCCGAACAATCCGAATTATATCTACGTCATCGGCGCTGACCGCCTGAGTTCCGAACTGCACGACATCAACGAGTACAACAACACGCAGTACACGAAACTCGATCTCGACTATAAATACAACGAGAAAGACGACCCGAACCGCTACTACGAGCGCAGCGACCACTACAACTTCGCTGAACGCGGCATACCGGCTATTTTCTACTTCAACGGTACGCATGCCGATTATCACCGCCCGTCAGACACCGTCGAAAAAATCAATTTCGATGCCCTGGCCAAGCGCGCTCAACTGGCATTCTACACGGCTTGGGATATCGCCAACCGCCCCCACAAATTGATCGTTGACAAGAAAAAATAAAAAAACGATAAGGGTAGCAATCCTTCGATTTTTATAAGCGACCGCAAAAGACGCTAAAGACGCACAGTTTTGGAAATCAAAAACTTTGCGTCTTTAGCGTCTTTTTGGTTAAACTAAATCGCTCGTTTTGCTACTTATGAGACACCATCATTATCATATCATCACAGCATCACATCCATATTTTGAAGCGTTTTTTCAATTTCCTGCTCAATGAAGTCCTGAATCTGGCCGTGGGTTACCTGGCCGGCCTGACGGCTTCCAACCTGGTTTCACAGTTTTTTGTGCGCAGAAAACTCGGCAACCTCTGGGGCCTCGCCGCCAAACGCGAAGCGGTCAGCCGCGACGACTACGACTGGTTATTATTCATCGCCTCTTATGTGATTGGCCTGGTCGTGATGGTCAGCGTCAACTATATGATGAAACGACTGCGCGGGAAGAACGAAGGGGTGAATGCGTGAGTGGAGTAGGTTGGTTATTTGTTGAACTGGTTATTTATGTAGTCGGTTATTTGGTTATTTGAAAAATAAATATCAACTCAACAAATAACCAGTTCCACAAATAACCAAATAACCAACTCAACAAATAACCAACTTCCTCACTGCCCCCTGATACCGATTGGCGGCCCACCCGAACCGGAACCGGATGGAGCGCCGCCCGGCGCGCTGTCTTGCCCTTGCTGATTGCGATCTATAAAACGCCAGCCAATGCCCAGGCGAATAGCGCCAAATTGTTGCGGCATATAAGCCGTATGATACATGACTTTAGTATCATCCAGCAAGGTGTTCAGGTTGTCGTACCTGAAAAAGAATCTGAAATTTTTGATCTTGAAACTCGCAAAAGCATCCACCCACGGATAGGCTTTGGCCTTTAGACTGTCCTGCAGGTAAAATTGCCCGGTGACAGGTTGCCACGCATCCGGCCTGAAGTCGGCATTCATCCGAAAATCGAGGCCCATTTCCAGTTGCATCCGTTTTTTAAATACCCTGCCTGAAAAATACAGGCTGTTCTGCGACATCCACTGTGGCAGGCGCAACACATCATCCAGTCGGTTGGATTGCTGCACGGCGATGGTATTATCCAGACGCAGCGCCCGCCAGCGCAAATTTTCCTGAAAAATCAACTGCGCGATTTGCACCGGCGACGAAGTTTGGGCAGCGCGGGCCTGTTGGTCAAAATACAGGTAATTATTGATCAAATGCGTGCGGAGCGTTGCCGAAAAACCCCATTTGGGCAAAGAAAGTCGGCCCCAAAGCGCATTTTCAATGGGCTTTTTAAAATCATTTTGCCAAAGCGCCTGCTCCGTGACGAACAAACGATAAGACATCAACGACGGCGGGGCAATCTGACTTTGCAGTCCCGCACTCAGGCGCGCCCATTGACCCAGCCCTAATTCGATGTCAGCCTTCAGGCGATACTCGCCGAAATTAGCCAGCAAACCCAATGCACCTTCGCCGCGCAACCGGAAGGTTTCAGAAAAACTCAAACCGACCTGGCCGGTAGCAAACAGGTTATAGAAAGTCGTGTCGGTCGGCTCCTGTTGTAAATGAATGTAACTGTGCGACAACCCGGCGGCCAGCAAATCCGAGTTTTTGCCGGATTTACTTTGTCGAAAAGTCGTGAGCGACACGGCGTTGTCCCAGCGGACGCTTTCAAAATACTGGCGCACACCGCGCGTGTCGGTCAGGAAGTTTTCAAAAAACGCAGCGTCTGCCGAAGGTGTAGCGTCAGTAAATTTAAAATTTTCAGCCAGTCGCTGAGCCGTATGCGTCAGGCGCAACAGTCGCCCGCCGTCGCCTTTTTTCCCGGCAATACGGAAATGCTGCGTCAGGTACCAGCTTTGGTCGCCAAGGCGTGATTTGGCTTTATATTCCGGCAGTTGAATGGTTGCTGCTATCGGACCGCCAAATTGCCCTTGCCCGAATACGGTATCTGTTACAATCCCGCCGTTTTCGTTTTGCCGGAAGGTATTTTTATTGAACACCAAAAAGCCTTCATAACGACGCCCCAACGGCACCCAAATACCGACAGAAAGCAGGTTGTGTTTGGTGCGCTGGTATTGATATTGGCCTAAATAATTGAACGAACGATAGTCGAGCGCGACCACTGTGCCTTTTTCAAATGTCCTGGAAAAATTGGCCCGCACCAGGTTTTCCTCCTGATTTCGACCTTGCGAAAAAAAGACATCGCTGAAGGAGCGGCTGTTTTTGTAGTATCGAAGCGCTTCCGGACGAAGTCTGTACGCGTCGAACTGTTCCATGCCACTGCGATAACCCTGGTGTGGCAGCACATCGAATAACAGCGGGCGCGCCGCCGAACCAACATTGCCGAGATTTCCCCATTCAGGCTGTTGTCGCCTGACAGGGTCGTAAGTTCTGAATCGGCTATCCGGCAAGGTGTCTATATCGGGCGTGCTGATTTCAGGGGTGGCCGAAAGTGTGTATTCCAGGTGAGTAGAATCATTCAGCGGAGGCACAGGAAACCCGCCCGGCGTTCCGGGAGTCTGGGCTGTTGAGACAACAGCGGCACAACAAAATACAATAACAAAAGGAATAATCAGGCGCATAACGGGTGCAAAGGAAACATTCAAACGCCTATCCTTGAATATCTGTGACCCGGATTCCTGTTTTTTTCTGAATGTAGGTTGGTCGTCAGATTTAAACTTCAAATCATTCAGGAGATACTTTTAGCCGAAAAACAAAGGTCATTCAACGATGTTGTACTGATTTTCGGGGCCATTCTCTCAGCCAATTCAAATTTCATGATACTATCCATACAAGATGTAGTAAAAATCTACGGAAACTACACTGCTGTCAACCATGTCAGTTTTGACGTGCCAAAAGGTGCGGTTTTTGGCTTGTTAGGCCCAAACGGCGCAGGTAAAACCTCGCTGATCCGTATGATTACGACCATCACGGCGCCGGATTCAGGTCAAATACTCCTCGATGGCGTTCGCCTGAACAGTTACTCTCCTGACCAGATTGGCTACATGCCCGAAGAACGCGGGCTGTACAAAAAAATGAAAGTCGGCGAACACCTGTTATACCTCGCCCAACTCAAGGGCATGACGCAGCATCAGGCCTTTAATGCCACCAACCAATGGTTTGAAAAATTTCAAATTGGCGACTGGTGGAACAAAAAAGTAGAGGACTTGTCGAAGGGCATGCAACAAAAAATACAGTTCATCGCCACTGTCGTGCATCAACCTAAACTGCTCATCCTCGATGAGCCTTTCACGGGTCTGGACCCAATCAATACCACCCTGATTAAAGACGAAATCAGGCAACTCAACGAAGCCGGAATCAGCATCATTTTCAGTACGCACCGCATGGAGCAGGTGGAGGAAATGTGCGATCATATTGTGCTCATCAACAAGGGCCGAAACGTACTCTGCGGCGAAGTGAGCAGTATTAAAAATCAGTACAAGGACAACCTGTTTCGCATTGAATTTGCCGGTAATGCGCCTGAAAATATTCCAGATCGTTTCGTGCTGAAAAACCGCGAACCGCAAGCCCTCACATTTCAACTCGACCATGACGATCAAAGCAACGAACTGATTCGCCAAATGCTCCAGACAGGCGTCAGGGTTGTGAAATTCGAGGAAATTCTGCCTACTTTCAACGAGATATTTATTCGCACTGTCAATGAGTGACGAATTGGTGATTTGTTGTGCTGGTGATTTGTTTATGCGTCGCCGCATAACTTTTTCAACCATATACAACCTTCAACCATTTCTATTTTAAACCACTTCATCAACTTTCAACCAACCTCTTCCCGCAAGGGATAACGATATGAGCAAATTAGGCATTATTGTCAAACGCGAATACCTCAGCCGGGTGACCAAACGGTCATTCATCATTGGCACCCTGATGGCGCCTCTGGGCTTCTTGATATACATGTTGGTCATCGTCGGTTTGACGAAATACGAAAGCGGCGGCGAACTCAAAGTTGCCCTGCTGGATGAAAGCGGCATGGTCAACCAATTGCCCGACGGCAAAGGCATCCGATTCATTCAGGCGGGTACCAAATCACTGGAACAACTGAAATCGGAGGTTACCGCAAAACAACTTGACGGCATTGTACAAGTGCCCAAACTGAGTTCTTTACAAAGCAAAACGCTGACCATTTTCTATTACAGCGACAACAAACTGGCGCCTGAAAAAAGCAGCATGATTGAGCAGAAAATTGCCAAACGTATTCGCGAAGGGAAAGCCGGCGCCATGAGCCAGGAATGCCCGAGTATTAACCTGGCCAGAATAGAAACCCTCGATACGAAAGTATCCATTGACCCTGAAAGCATCAACGGCAAAGACGATAACGACAGTAAATACACGGCGGGCGTAGGGCTGGCCGTAGGCGGAATCATGGCATTTATTATGATGTTTATGGTCATGATGTACGGCCAGATGGTCATGCGTTCGGTGATGGAAGAAAAAACAAATCGCATTGTCGAAGTGATGATGTCCAGCGTACGGCCTTTCGAACTGATGCTTGGCAAAATACTCGGCGCCGGAGGCGTTGGCCTGACACAGGTACTGATCTGGATCTTTTTAGGCGGCGGCATAACGTTGTTGTTACCCTTCATTATGGGTGGCGTTGACCCGTCGAGTATGCAGGCGCCAATGACGCCCGGCGACGTGCCCATGCCTGACGCGGAACAAATGGAAGGCGAAGGGTTGCGCCTGATGGCTGAATTGGGCAAACAAAACTGGATGATGCTCGGCACGGCTTTCGTGATCTTTTTCCTGGGTGGTTATTTCATCTATGCTTCACTGTTCGCAGCCATTGGCTCGGCGATGGGCGACGACATGGGCGAAAGCCAGTCGCTGGTGCTGCCCATTATGATCCCTATTTTGCTGGCTACCTATATTGTAGCATTCGCAGGTGTCCGAAACCCGCACAGTGGACTGATGATCGCAGCCTCCATGTTCCCGTTGACTTCGCCCATTGTGATGCCTTTCCGAATGGCTTTTTTCAACCTCCGTGAAGACTGGTGGCAACTGGCCCTTTCATTGATAATCGTCGTGGCATCCGCGTGGTTTTTCGTTTGGCTTTCCGGCCGTATTTATCGCGTAGGCATATTGTTGTATGTCAAAAAGGTCAGTTTTAAGGAAATTGGCAAATGGATGTTTTACAAAGGGTAGTCAAAATCCCAAAAATCAATTCCGATAATCTTCATAAACACTTAAAGACGGGTATACCTTTGGGCCACTTTGTATAAAAGTAACTGGTTAGGTATAAAAACAAAATCGCCGATGCCCGAGCGTTTTCCTGAATTCATAGCGTCCTGGATCGGCGCGCTGCTTTGTCTTCTTCCCGTTTATTTGTCTGGCCAAACGGACGCTTCCCTGCCAAAAACTTCGGCGGTTTTTGTGGTAGTGGATCATATTCAGGTGGAAGGCAATCACAAGACCCGGGAAAAACTGATTTTCCGGGAACTGGAATTTGGGCTTTGCGACACGTTGCCGGTTGCTGATTTAGGGGAAATACTGGAGCGCAACCGGCTGCGCATCATGAACCTGGGTATTTTTTCAAAAGCGACCATTACGGTTGATAAATGGGACGAATTCGATCAGATCAGCCTGAAAATAAGCCTCATTGAAAGCTGGTATATTTTTCCCGTTCCGTTGATTGAATTCGCCGACCGCAATTTTAACGTCTGGTGGACGGAGCAAAACCGCTCGCTTAAACGCATTAATTTTGGTATTGACGCTACGCACCTCAACCTGAGCGGCAATGCCGACAACCTGAAAGTGAAAGCCCAATTCGGATACGCCAACAAATATGAAATGTCGTACCGAAAGCCCAACATCAACCGGGCACAAACGCTGGGCATTCAAAGTTCCGTGCAATATATCCGACAGCATGAAGTCGCTGTCAGCACCATTGACAACAAACTGGATTTCCGCCGCAACCGCGACATCTGGCAATACAATACATTTACGGCCTTCACGACCCTGGGCTGGCGACCGCGCCTGCTGAGTACCCACAATTTCACGCTGGAATACCGGCGCAACGAAGTATCCGATTCCGTCGGTCGTATATACAACCCTGATTTTTTCCTGAAAGGCCGTACAGTTCAGCGGCATTTTAGTCTGGTCGTGAATTATGCCCGCGATTTTCGCGATGTGCGCCCGTATCCCTGGCGGGGCTACTATTTCAATACCGAATTGCGTGTCAACGGGCTTTTGCCTTCCGACGATCTGCACCTGAGCCGCTTTTTCGCTGAATATTCCAACTACAAACCGCTACATAAAAACATCAGCCTCGAATCCGGGGTAAAAGGCCGAATCAGCCTGCCCAGAAGCAAGCCGCCTTATTTCAATAATCAGGGCCTGGGTTATGGCGGCGTGTTTGTGCGCGGTTATGAATACTATGTCATTGACGGCCTCGACTTTTTCCTGCTCCGAACGTCGTTGCACTTCAAGTTTCTGGAACGAACTTTCCATTTTCCGCGCTGGATACCGGTTTCTTTTCGCGAACTCCCCATCAAACTCTTTTTATCCGCCAACAATGACTACGGCTATGTGGTTGATCCGCACTATGCCGCACTCAACCCGCTGGCCAACCGAAGCCTGTACGGCAATGGTATCGGTCTGGATGTCATCGCCTATTACACCCAGACTGCACGATTTGAATATACCCGAAATCACCTGGGCGAATGGGGCTTTTACGCCCGCATCAGTACCGGCTTTTAAGGCGCTTATGTCCATTATAAACATTTTCCGAAAAAATCCGAACGCGCGCCAAGGGCATGACGTAGTTTTGTTTCCAACAAGTCAACCAACACCATTGATATCATTACAATCAGGAAAAATGACAAAATTATACCACACTTTCCTCCTATTTCTTTCCGCCGCAGTATTCGTACTACCTGAATTGAAAGCACAGGTCGTCATCAATGAATACTCCTGCGCCAACCTGTCGCAGTTCGAAGATTCTTACATGGAACATGAAGACTGGATTGAATTATACAACACTTCCTCATCCGATTCAGCGCATATCCAAGGTTGGTATTTGAGCGACGACGACGACGAACCGACTAAATTTCTTATTCCCAACCATAATTCACTCGTTATTCCACCGAACGGTTTTCTGCGCATATGGTGCTCCGGCCGAAATGGTTTTTTCGCAGGAGCGTTGCATACGAGTTTTAAATTGACGCAAACCAAAAACAAGGCCGAACACCTCATTCTGGCCGACCCCACCGGTACAGCCCTTCAGGATGTCAAAGTTGAAAAAACGCAAATCAGCCAGTCGCGCTGCCGTGTGACCGATGGCGCTGCTGAATGGCGCATTTGCTCAACGCCTACTCCAAAGGCATCAAACAACGGTTCGACACAATTTACAGGTTTCGCCGATCGCCCCGATTTCGACCAGGAGGCCGGTTTTTATCAAAATCAGGTAACCGTCACAATCACCACTACCGAGGCTGGCGGACAAATCTATTACACCACCGACGGCTCGGAACCAACCCCGAATTCGGCCTTGTATTCCGGCCCAATTGACATTACGCAGACAACAGTACTGAAAGCTCGTACTTATAGCCCGAATAATGAAATTTTTCCAAGCTATGTTCAGTTTGGCACCTATTTCATTAATGTTGACCACTCTTTGGTCGTTATCTCTGTCGGATCAAATGGCGTACTTGAACTGGCCAATGGCAATCAGTCGTTGCGTCCCGAAGGATCAGTTGAATATTTTGGTAAAGACAAACTGCGCAAGGCGCGTACTTATGGCAGCCTCAACTCGCATGGTCAGGATTCATGGGTGAACGACCAGCGCAGCATTGACTGGGTAAGCCACGACGAAATGGGCTATAATAGCGTATTGACTGAAAAAATATTCCAAAACAGTACCCGCGACGAGTTTCAACGCCTTAT
>JADZBJ010000274.1 GCA_020852155.1 Saprospiraceae bacterium
CTGTATTCAATCAATTCCGGGTTGGTATGCCTGAAGGTGTCAATGAAACCGAAGTCAAGCCACTTGGACATCCATGCACGCTCTTCGGGCAGGAATCCGCTGCTGTTTTTATTGCCTTTCGGGTCGTGAATATCCTTTTCCGTGTGGGCAATATTGAAATCGCCTACGACCAGAATATTCGGCCGCGTGACGATCAATTTACTGACAAAATCGTAAAAATCGTCCAGGAATTTCATTTTAACGGCCTGGCGTTCTTCGCCGGAGGTACCAGAGGGGAAATAGCAGTTCAGCAGCGTCAGGTCGCCAAAATCGGTGCGCAGGATACGGACTTCGCTGTCGGAAACCTCGATACCTGTTTCGGTGGAAACATAGTCGGGCTTGATTTTGGAAAAGGTGGCCACGCCGCTGTATCCTTTTTTTTCAGCCGAAAACCAGTGGCGATAATGGTAGCCGAGGGCTTCCAGTTCGAGGGGTGGCACATCGGATTCCAGGGCCTTGGTTTCCTGAACGCAAAAAATGTCGGGCTGTTCGACAGCGAGCCATTCAGCGAGGCCCTTGCCCAGGGCTGCACGAATGCCGTTAAGGTTGTAAGTAATGATATTGAGCATAACGGGGCGCAAGGTCGGAATTATTGGCGAGTTACACCTCAGGCCTTGTACCGTACATCTTGCCTTGCGCCGTCATTTTGATGAAGTAATTCAGGCGTTTTTGCATCTCGTCTTGACGCGAAGGCCCGGCTTCGGTGATCCACCGCATTTTCAATCGTTGATACAGGTAGGGAAACTGTTGAAATTGTTCCCAGATTTTCATCTCTGCCTGTAATTGCTGCGCTATCCATTCCGGTATTTCAAAAGGATCATCGGGCGAGCCGATTTGATCTCGAACGGGCGCTATGCCCGCTTCAGTCATCATACCCAGGCGCTGCAATTTCCAGATGCGCTGACGATTGAGTTCGGAGAGAAAACTTTTTTTACGGCGCGGGGTGATGCGTCGCACGGCGCTTTCTTCGTCAAATGATTTTGCCGTGCCATCTATCCAGCCAAAACACAGGCATTCTTCAACCATATCGTCATACGGCAGTGAAAACTTGCCACTGGACTTGCGAAAGGTACGCAACCAGATTTCTGTTTTGGTCTGATGATTTTCCTGTAACCATTGACGCCATTCGGCGCGGCTGTTCGGGTAGAATACTTCAGTGATATCCATTGGTTCGATTGATTCGATTAAGTCCGATTGATTCGATTTTTTTCACCACTAAGGCACTGAGGAACACTAAGAGGCACTAAGAAAAACTGATGTGTCACCAAAATCCGCGTTTGTAAATCCGCGTCATCCGCGTTCCATCAACTCTACGTATGCAATCGAATCAATCGGATTTAATCGGATCAATCGAATCACTCTACGTATGCAATCGAAATAATCCCCTCAGTCTATTTTTGAAAAGCTGATGGGCATATCCGGGCGAAGGAACAGGATGCCTGTGGTAGCGATGGTATCTCCGGCATTCAGGCCTTCGATGATTTCCACCATGCCGGATTGCCGAATCCCCGTTTTAACGGTCAAGAACTGCGCCTTGCCGCCGCGATTTACAATGATTTTTTTGTCGCGGGCCTGAGGAATAATCGCCTGGCTCGGCACCATGAGCGCCTGCGGGCGATTGCCCAGCGTCAGGTTTACTTCGGCAAATGAGCCTGGCAGCAGGCCTTTGCTGTCATTGACCTGCGCCCTGACCATCAGGTTGCGCGTATCGGCGCTAATACTTTGTTCAGTGGCCTGTACGGTAGCCTGGTGTGCCGATTTACTCCCTTCCACTTGAAAAGTCAGTCGTTGCCCGATGCGTATTTGCTGGCTGTATTTTTCAGGCACAGAAAAATCAAGTTTCAGGGCCGACGCTGATCGAATGGTCGTCACGGCCGTCGTCGGATTGACGTAAGCACCTACACTAATACGGCGCAGACCGATGATACCGTCGTAGGGCGCGCGCAATTCCGTTTTAGCGAGGTTAATACGCTGCAAGTCCAGTTCTGAGCGCAGCGTTTGCGTTTGCAGCACCGCCAGATCGTACTCTTGCTGGCTAACGCCTTTTACTTTCAGCAATTCATTGAGGCGCTGTTCGGTAATTTCCGCTTGTTTGAGCTGCGTTTCTGTTTTTCGCATTTGTGTTTTCAGGTCTTCATCGAAGATTTTCAACAGCATTTGGCCTTTTTTGACCAATCGCCCTTCGGGCAAATTCAGCGAAACCACCCGGCCTGATGCTTCAGGGTGCAATTCCGTTTCTTCTTCCGGGGTTAATGTTCCGCTGGCGGTAACAATTTCATTCAAAGCCGAGGGTTTAACAATCATACCTTCAACCGGGCCAGCGCCGCCGGAGCCGCCGCCTTTAGGCGCACCTGCAGGAGCACCCGCAGCCGCCGGAGTGCCTTCGGGCTTTTTTTCGTTCTGGCAGGCAGTGAATATACCGACGACCAATATCAGCAGGGGGAGAGAGCGCAATGGAATCACAACGAGGGATATTTAACAATAGAAAAGTTGCAGGATGGTGGCAAATATACTCGCTCATTGACAACACGTTCTCACCCATGTTATGAATTACATTTTATTCAATAAAACCGGGCCTAATCCGTTTGGGGTAAATCACCCCGCGCAACCGAGATAATCCGCGCTTTTTTCCCTGAATTGCAGATTAATGAGTGACTTTTGTCCTTGCGGCGTTCATCGCTGAAAAGGATATAACAAACACATTTTCCAACAACCGATTTAGCTTATGGCTTCTCTCAATCCTTTACAGGGCGTTTTGGGCCATCGGCGGGCTGCGCATTTGTTGCGCCGTTGCAGTTGGCGATACACCCGCTCCGGCGTGGATGCCTTCGCTGCCAAAACGGCCACCGAAGCCCTTGCCGATTTGATCACCCAGGCGCCACTAACCCTGCCTGAGCCTGTTTATTCTTCGACAGGCGCTAACCCCCAACCCTGGATCAATCCACCTCAACCGCCTACGACGCCCGGCCCGGCCGACGAAGCCATCCTGCGTCCGCAGGTGGTGGCCTGGTGGCTCAACGAAGCATTGCACGACCCCGGCATTGGTCACAAAATGCAGATGTTCTGGCACCAATTCCTGGCGGTTGATTTTGAAAGTGGTAAAAGCAGCAATTTTTTTGACTATTTGCTATTGCTGCGCTGGGGCGCTACGGGGAGTTTCAAGAAGTTAATTACCAAAATGGTGAGCGACAATTGTATGCTCAACTACCTGAACAACAACCAGAATTTTGCCTACAACCCGAATGAAAATTTCGCGCGCGAATTCTTTGAGTTGTTCACCATCGGACGCGGCAACATCGCTGGCCCCGGCGATTATACCACGTTTACGGAAGATGATGTGGTACAGGCAGCCCTGGTTTTTTCAGGCTTTAACAATGCTAACCGCAATGCCAATACCGACCCGGAAACAGGCATTCCCGCCGGAAAAGCCTACCCGCAAGCCCACGATTTTACGGCGAAA
>JADZBJ010000275.1 GCA_020852155.1 Saprospiraceae bacterium
GCACGCTATTTTTTGAGAGCCTTGAGGGGGCAGCCTATCGGCGAAGACAGCCTGATGTTAAGGTATAATGAACTGCTGCGAAACTTCGTCAGCATACAACATTCAACAGCCTATGAAACTCTCAAATCGCGCGGACTGGAACTCATCGGCGATGATAGTTTGCGCATGGATGTGATTAATTTGTTCGACTTCCATTTTGAAACCATCGAAAAACTGGAAGAGCAATACGCACCACACGATTTTTTCAACTTCTATTATCACGGTTTCAATGAAAAACTGGCGCCCTACATCAATATCGGGCCTAAAGGCGTGTGGCAACTTTCCAAACCGCTCAGCCAGATGCCGGAACAGGACAAAAAACTCGTCACTATGTGGCTTCAACGCATCGCTTTTGACAGAAAATTTCTGATGACGGTGTATAAGGAGGTACAGGAAAAAAGCGAGAAGGTCAGCCAGGATATAGATGCCTATTTGGCAAAATGAACCATTAATTTATTGAATTTCCCCACACTTTATTTCCCACAGATTTCGCAAAAAAATCTGCGTTATCTGCGGGAAAATGCTCGACAGTGTGGAAATATCCCAAATAAAGATGAAAAAAACATTGCTGATACTATTTCTTGGTTTTTCGACGGGTTTACTCGCGCAAACCGTCACGTTGCACCCGACCTTGCGCAGTATCGGCGTGGAAGTCAATGATATAGGAGCATTTAACCAATGCGAAATACGCTATAAAAAATCCTCGGAGGTCGCCTGGCATATCGGACACGACGCCGACAGCATTGTTATCCATAATGCTGCGCAGTTTAGGGGAAGCGTGTTTCTGGCTGATGAAAACACGCCCTATCAGGTGGAGGTCACGCTGACCAATACTGCTACGGGCGCAGTGCTGGTGTTGCCCGTTGCGGAAACACAAACACTGAAAGCGCCATCTTTTGAACCAATGGGTACGATCAAATGGGTTTCCCCCGACGGTTCGGGTAATGCCTATACGCCAAGCAATCCCGGTAGTTTGAAAGTGTTGTTGAGTTCCGGGCAGGCGAGTTGCGGCACAACGATCATGCTGGCCGACGGACTTTACCATGATTTCAACCTGGCCCTCAACCTGACAACGGATTGTAGCGACAACCAGCTCATTCAGTTTCTGGCAGCGCCCGGAGCAAATCCGGTGTTTGATGGCGGATATTACGAACCATTGGCGTGGACTGCTTCTCCGCTTTATCCCGACCTGTATGTAGCGCCTTTGCCGCCTGAATGCGCCTACTCCAACACCTGCCTCCTCGACGGAAAATTGCTCTACCCCTACCCTGCCGTTGTCCCGGAATTATTGCTGGGGAATTTCCACCTGGGTTCGCTGAATTTTGGCTGGGACGGTTACGCCCGCAACAACAACAGCATTTATATCAAGACGCTCGATGGAAAAAATCCGGCTAATGCGAGCGTGATTCTCTCTAAAGAAAAACGTTGTCTAACCGTTTATGGCAATAATCACGACGCCTGGCTGCAATTCAAGGGCATCACATTCAGGCATTTTGGCGTACCGATGGTCAATCCGCTGGGGGCGGCCTATGATGCATTTGGCGCTGTGGCTGTGGAACTTCGAAACACCAGTTATGTGAGTTTCGACAGTTGCCAGTTTGACTACAACGCCAGTCATATCAGTTTTACAGGCCAATCCAATCGCGTGCTGATTCAGCATTGCGCGTTCAAAGACGGCACCGGCACCTGGAGCCATGCGATGATTAAAAAATCGCATGACTACGTGCATTCTCTTTTCTATACGGTTGAATTTTCCAGGGGAAGAGATGTCGAAAACGGGGCCATTTTTCTGGAAAGTGGCCACCAAATCATGATTCACGGCAACCGATTTTCAGGCAACAATTCGGGTATTGTGGGCG
This sequence comes from Saprospiraceae bacterium, assembly GCA_020852155.1. Classification (GTDB taxonomy): domain Bacteria; phylum Bacteroidota; class Bacteroidia; order Chitinophagales; family Saprospiraceae; genus M3007. Next base: position 1,899 of record JADZBJ010000275.1, read on the forward strand.
GATTTGACTCGGGTTTATACACGGAAACCGACATTTACGATAATGTTTTCGAGGACAATTTCGACGCTATTGAAAACGACGGCAACTGGTCAAATCTGCGCGTCTGGAACAACGAAATCGTGCGGCCCATGGCTGGCTTTTCATTAGCGCCGCCACAAATCGGCCCAAGGTATTACTACCGCAACCTCGTGTACGGCATGAGGGATCGTCGCAATGAGGAGTTTGACCCTCACTTCGCCAGTTGTACCCCGATAACGCAATTCAGGAGCTGGGCGTTAGGCATTAAAACCAATTCGGGCAACAGCGAGCCGCTGCCGGGGAATGGCAATGTTTACTTTTACAACAATACATTTTACTCGGAAGACAGCCTGAGTTTTTCAGTGGCCAGCTGGAATGCTGAATGGCGCAGGGCCTTTTTTTGCAATAATATTCATGTGAATACCCGCTTTTACCCGTGGCATTTTTTCAGCACACAGGGCAAAACCGGCTTTCATCTGGCATGTACGACGGACAATTTTTTTACGGAGAATCCTGCATCGCCCATTGCGCGTTACAACCCTGTACACGGGCAATACAACTGTGCAGACATAAGCGACGTGAATAACCTGCAAAGTGAATTACAAGCGACGACCGGGAGCGATAACATATTGTTTATCAACCCGTTGCAGGTTGATCCGAAATTTATCAACACGCAGCAAAACGACTTTGCGTTAAGCCCCGGCAGCCCGCTGATCAACGCCGGAACCCCCATCAAGGGCTTTTATGATTTCAAGGGCGCCCGGCCGGATGTCGGCGCTAAGGAAACAGATGAAGTCAACGAAACTGTCACGTTTTCGGCGCAAGATGTTTACAAACTTTCGCCCAATCCGGCGTGCAGCGTTTTGAGGCTCACTTCATTGTCTGAGGGGCGCGATTTCGATCATTCAACGCTGATGGTAACGGACGTTTACGGGCGTGAAATGCCGGTTCAAACAAGTATTCAGCATACAACAGCCGATATTCAGGTTGAGCGCCTGGTTAGTGGCTTGTATTTTTTGACTGTTTTTGAGGAAAAAACGCGGCGGCGTGCGGTGATGGCGTTTGTGAAAGAATGAAGTGCGTGTAATTGTATCACGAATAACAGACGATTACAGAAAAGCAGGCTGTCAATGTTTATCATGATTTCTTGTTGGGTTAACATCGCTTCGGAGGTTGTTTTGTCACTTTTTTGAGCCCAAAAAAGTAACCAAAAAAGGCTCGGCTGTATAGAAATGCAACGACTTCGCCGCCGTAAAACCGCTAAAAATGACCTGATAAAAAAAACTCGCCGGATGATGTTTTCGGGGGCAAGCCCCAAAGCTACCTGCTGGCTCGAACAGTTTTTTATCAGGCCATTTTTGCCTGCGGCACGCGCTTTTTCGGGTCAAAGTCGGCATTTCTATAAGGCCGGGGCTCGTAGAGTGTGGACTATGATAACGCCCTCAACATTTTCTGCGAAATTTGCGAGAAAACACCCTGTAACACGGCCTAATACACCTTCTTCCCTCTTTTCAGCCACACGCCCCAGGCCCGGTTATAGGCATGTACTTTTTGCGTTGGCTGATTGGTTTGGTCAACAATCGGGCTTTTTTCATTGACCCATTGAAAAATACCGCCATAGAGGTTCGACACATTGGTGTATCCGGCAGCGATGAGTTTTTCAGCCACTTTTTCGCTGCGATAACCCACCGAACAATACACCACTACAGCACTGTCTTTGGGAATGTCAGCCACGCGATCCAGGGTAAAATCGTCGTAGCCCACATAACGCGCATTTTTCAGGTGACTCACCTCGTATTCCTCCCACGCACGCGCATCCAGCAGGTAGGCATTTTGATCCTGTTGCGCCCTGGCTTGTGCGACGTTCACTTCCGGCACAGTGTGCGAAAGGAGCGTTTTCAGCATGCCGCGAAATGCCTTGGTCTGGCACATGGCAGTGTTGCAGGTAACCAGCAGCAGCAGGAAAGAACCGATATATAATTTATTGAATTTCATAGAATCTGCGTTATCTGCGAAAAATTTGCCTTACTCCAAATTCACGGATGAGGGCTATTTTTTTACGTTTTTTTTCAAATTTTGACCAAAAACCGAGGCATTCACTCACCGCCTTCCAGGCGCAATACACCCCGCGGACAAACGGCCGAACAAATGCCGCAACCCACGCAGGAAGCCCTGACGATGTCCTCCCCTTTTTGGGCGTACGAACGCACATCAATGCCCATTTCACAAAAAGTAGAACAATTGCCGCAGGAAATACATTGACCGCCATTGGTGGTAATGCGAAATTTCGATTTTGTCTTTTGCCAAATGCCCAGCCACGCTGCCATCGGACAGCCAAAGCGACACCAGACACGGCTGCCCATCAAAGGGTAAAAACCAACGCCAACGACGCCCGAAAACGCCGAACCAATCAGGAACGAGTAGGTTTTGTAAAACGGCTCGGAGATGCCTTGCAGGATGCTGCGGTCAGTGGCGACATTCAGCCAAAGCAAGGCAGTCATCAACACCGCCAGCACCAGGACGCTGTAAATCATCCAGCGTTCAATTTTCCAGGCTTTCAGGCTTTTATCAGACAAATGCCGAAACGGGTCGCCCGCCGTTTCAGCCAGTCCGCCGCAACCACAAACCCAGGAGCAATACCATCTTTTTCCAAAAAAATAGGTCAAAATCGGCGTTCCGATAAAGAACATAGCCAGCCCAAAAAAGAAAAAGAACGTGGCCAGCGAGGAATTGGCAGCGCCCTCATACGCCATCGGCGTACCCTGATAGTATGACAGTGGCCAGAAATAGGTGAAGTAAATTTCCGGTTGTTGCAGCCGCATCAGCAGTCCGGGAATGAGCCAGGCAAAACCCAACTGGAAAAACATCACCGATATGGTGCGTATGCGCTGGTAAGGATTATGGCGGTATTTATAGATGAATTTAATGCCCATCAACAAAACCGCCGCAGTGTACAGTGTGCCGTAAACAAACCAGTGATTGGCCGGCGTGGCCCGTAAAACCTGACTCAACGGGTCAAACAGCTGTATCAAACCGGTCAGATATTCCGGAAACCAGTACAGGCAAACATAAAATCCGGTAATGACCACGCCGGTCAGCCAGCCCCAGATACCACGGGCTGTCAGGCTCCGAAACCAGGCGCCATTGTTTTTGATGCCCTCAGGGCGCGTAGCATATTCCTCACGAATGA
>JADZBJ010000276.1 GCA_020852155.1 Saprospiraceae bacterium
ATTTTAACGCACTTTAAAACAAAATTTGCCGTTCGGAGCCCAAAGTCCGAAATCCAAACATACGCTAATATTCCGCTTTATTCGCTACTTTTGCCCATCATGAAATAACACTCTTAAATCCTGATATAATTCTGCTCAACAATGTTATATAAATTCCTGACCTGTCTGGCCATCGCCTTGTTGTTTATCGTACGTCAATCGGCTGCCCAAACACCCGGAGCAGGCCCTTCTACACAAGCAAATGTTTTACAAACCGATAGTGTGATGGTTACAGTCGTCCTGAAGCACCAACAGGATAAAAACCTGCCCGAAATACGTCGCATCCTCGAAGCGCAGGGTTTTTGGGAAATGTTTCCGCCACAAGATGCGCGTGTAGTCAGTTGGACACTGGCCCTCAACCTCGGACATATCATCGTGATGCAAGTGCCAGCCGGTGCGGTTCGCCGACTGAACCTCGCCATCGAAAATGGCGCATGGGGCGCTTACGACTCGGAAATTTATCTTTCATACGATTACAAAGGCATCTGGCAGGATTACATCCAGAAGCGCGAAGAGGCGAAGGAAGATCGCCAGTAAACCCATGAAAGAGGTTTTTGAATGGTTGTTGCCCCCGCGCAGCAATGCAACGAACAGCAAGTTCATTTCCCTGCGATCCGACCTGATCCTGACGACCATTACCAAACTGGAAAGCCGCATCGCTGAACGATTCCCGGAGTCGGGACTTTCCAGGGTTTGTGCGGAGTTCAATATGCTGGCCCGACAGTCTGAATCGCTGATGCGCCAAATGTCGGAGCCCATCTGGGTCGTCAGAATTATCGCTTTTGGCGCGGCATTCCTGTTGCTGGGTTTGAGTATTTGGGTAATGTTTCAAATGTTCAGCACCTTTCGCTGGGGAGGCGATAATGTGCATGATTTTCTGCAATCCAGCGAAGCCGTCATCAATGAGTTGATATTTCTGGCCTTGGCGCTCTATTTTTTAGTCAACCTGGAACAACGCCTCAAACGCAGGGTCGCCCTGAATGCCCTGCATCGCCTGCGCAGCATCGCTCACGTGGTGGATATGCACCAACTCACCAAAGACCCCGCTTTTGTGCTGTCGCCAATGAAAAATACCGAGTCGTCGCCCGAGCGAACCCTCACTAAACCTTTGCTCACACGCTACCTCGATTATTGCTCTGAAATACTGGCCCTGATTGCCAAAATCGCCGCACTATACGCCCAAAATACCGACGATGAAGTGGTGTTGGCTTCCGTCAATGACCTGGAATCACTGACACAAGGTTTGTCGTCAAAAATTTGGCAAAAAATCATGATTCTCGATCTGGCCGACGCGTAAGCCTGAATTCTGGCCGAGTGACATATTTTCCTGAAATATTATTTCCCGAAAAGCCATAATTTCGCCCCTTATCGGAATTTTCATTTGATGAACACCGTTTGGCACGGAAATGCCAATCAAACCAACTAACGACCTGCTTCTTTCTATGGATTATCGCCCGTCAGAGATCGAGCCGAAATGGCGCAAGTGGTGGCAAGCGCAGAACACCTACCAAGTCAGTAACGACACGACCAAGCCCAAGTATTACATTCTGGACATGTTCCCCTATCCAAGCGGAGCAGGGCTGCACGTCGGCCACCCGCTGGGTTACATCAGTTCAGACATCTTTGCGCGCTACAAACGCCTGCGCGGATACAATGTGCTGCACCCGATGGGCTACGACTCATTTGGTCTGCCTGCCGAGCAGTACGCCATTCAGACAGGTCAACACCCGGCCATCACGACTGAAGCCAACATCAATCGCTATCGCGATCAACTGGACAACATCGGTCTGTCGTTCGACTGGAGCCGCGAAGTGCGTACCAGCGACCCGAACTACTATCGCTGGACGCAATGGATTTTCCTGAAAATTTTTGAACACTACTACGACCTCGACGCCGACAAGGCGCTGCCCGTGGCTGAACTGGAAAAGCGCTTTGCCGCTTCCGGAAATGCCTCGGTTAATGCCGTTTGCGACGAAGATACGCCCGTCATTTCAGCCGACGAATGGAACGGCTGGGACGCGCGCCAGCAGCAGTTGTTTCTCCTGAAATATCGCCTGACTTACCCCGGCGAAGCCTACGTCAACTGGTGCCCGGCCCTGGGTTCCGTGCTCTCCAATGACGAGGTAAAAGACGGCGTCAGTGAACGCGGCGGCCACCCGGTCGAGCGCAAACTCATGAATCAATGGAACATGCGCATTACGGCCTACGCCGACCGCCTGCTGTCCGGACTCGATACCATTGACTGGCCCGAATCCATCAAAGACCAGCAACGCTACTGGATTGGTAAATCCGTCGGCGCTATGGTGTCATTTAACCTCTCCCCCGACCCCTCTCCAACTGAGAGGGGAGCAACGGAGTTCGCTACGCGAACTCCCCTCTCAGTTGGAGAGGGGTCGGGGGAGAGGTCGAAAATTGACGTGTTCACCACCCGCGTGGACACGATTTACGGCGTGTCGTTTATCGTTTTGGCCCCTGAACACGAACTCGTGTCACAACTGACCAGCGATGCACAGCGCCAGGAAATAGAAGCCTACGTGCGTTGGGCTGCTTCGCGTTCTGAAGTAGATCGCATGAGCGAAACCAAGAAAGTGACCGGCGCATTCACCGGCGCTTATGCCATCAATCCGATGAACGGCGAGCAAGTACCCATCTGGATTGCGGATTACGTGCTGGCCGGTTATGGTACCGGCGCAGTCATGGGCGTACCGAGTGGCGACCAGCGCGACTGGAGTTTTGCCACGCATTTTAAACTCCCCATCGTACCTATTCTGGACACGCAAAAAGGCATAGATGAAGCCGCCGACGCCACCAAGGAAGGCCGTTACATCAACTCCGGCATTATCAATGGTATGACTTATGCCGAAGCGGTGCCGACGTTGATTAACTGGCTGAAAGAAAAGGGCGTTGGCTATGGCAAAACCCAATACAAATTGCGCAATGCCGTATTCAGCCGCCAGCGCTACTGGGGTGAGCCTGTGCCGATGTACTGGCTCGACGGTGTGCCTTACCCGATCGCTGAAAGCGAATTGCCGCTTCAGTTGCCGCCTGTTGATAAGTACCTGCCGACCGAATCCGGCGAGCCGCCGCTGGCTCGCGCTTCATCGTGGAGGCCGGGTGAGCCAGGCGCAGAATACGAATACTCCACCATGCCTGGCTGGGCGGGTTCGTCGTGGTATTTTTACCGCTACATGGACCCGAACAATGCACAGGTTTTTGCAGGTTCAGCAGCCATTGATTACTGGCAACAGGTGGATTTCTACATCGGCGGTTCTGAACATGCCGTAGGTCACTTGCTGTATTCGCGTTTCTGGAATCATTTCCTGCACGACCTGGGTTTGGTGCCACACCGCGAATTTGCCAAAAAATTAGTCAATCAGGGCATGATCGGCGGGCGTTCCAATTTTGTGTTCCGCGCCAAGGAGAAATTCTTTGAAGAATACCTGCTCATCAAGGTGTTGAATCCTTTCCTGATCGAGTTAGGCCCGATTAAAATTGCCGATGAAGCCCACGAAGAAGGCTATAAATATGATTTCGCATTTGCCAGCAATGACCTGGTGATCGAGGTGACTTCTGCTGAACAACAGGACAAAATCGAGCGCATTTACCAGACGGCACAATCCGATGGCAAACGCTTGCTGGTGCTGTTCACAGAAATCATGACCGAACACATCAATACACCGGAAGCCATTGCCGAAATGATTCGTTCGGCCCTGAACAGCCGCGAAGACTATATCGTCAGTCCGGGCGAAATTCGCTACAACCAGTTGTTTGTGTCGCAAAATCTGCTGTACAAATACAGCAGTGACGTGTTCACCAAACTGCACGTGGATGTCAACATCGTTAAGGAAGATGTTTTGAATGTCGAAAAAGCGCGTCAGGACAAGCGTTTTGAAAAAAGCAATTTCAAACTGGACGCTAACGGACAATACACTTGCTCCTGGGAGTTTGAAAAAATGTCCAAGTCCAAGTACAATGTCGTCAATCCGGATGATATGGTGCAGGAATACGGCGCCGACTGTTTCCGAATGTTTGAAATGTTCCTTGGCCCGATCGTTGACGCCAAACCCTGGAATACGCAGGGCATCAGTGGCGTGAGCGGCTTCCTGAAAAAGTTCTGGCAACTGTTCTACAACACTCAGGGCCAATGGGCCGTCATTGACGCCGAACCCACCCGCGATGAATGGCGTGTACTGCACACATGCATCAAAAAAGTGACGGACGATATTGAGCGCATGAGCATGAACACCTGTGTCAGTCATTTCATGATCGCCACCAACGAACTGCGCCGACTGAATAGTTCAAAACGCGCCATCCTGGAGCCATTGGTGACATTGCTCGCACCGTTTGGCCCGCACGTGGCGGAGGAGTTGTGGCACCAACTGGGTCACGAAACTTCTGTCTGCGACGCACAATGGCCTGAACTCAATGAGGAATACCTGAAACAGGATACCATCAACGTTCCGATTCAGGTGAATGGCAAACTCCGCGCAACGGTTGATTTGCCCGCCGACGTAAGCGAAGCCGACGCCGTAGCCGCCGCCATGGAGCAGGAAAACGTGAAGAAATGGCTCGAAGGCAACGCACCCAAGAAGGTGATTTTCATTAAAGGACGAATGATCAATATTGTGGTTTGATTCTACGTTTACGAAACTTCAAAATTTTCGTAAACGTATATGCACTAACGCTACGTTCACGAAACTTCAAAAGTTTATTAAACTTATTGATTGTCCATACG